>CAYVAP010000114.1:0-10185 GCA_964449365.1 uncultured Bacteroidia bacterium | reverse complement strand
CCCCACATATTGGCTCACTCAGTGGCCGCCCCAAGCGGCTAAAATTACTTTCAACGCCAATCTTTCAGCTCTGAACTCCCAAATTTTATGCTCATCCGAACCATTCTACTCCTCAGCCTGTGCTTCAGCCTGGGTGCACACACCCTGCGGGCCCAGGCCGACCTCACCGTCAACGTGGTCGATCTCACCACCAACCAGCCCGTGGCTGAGATCCCCGTTACGTTGTCAAATCCCAGCATTGGTTTCGAAGCCACCGAGCCGACCAATGAATTGGGGCAGGTGACCTTTCGGGCCATTCCGGCCGTGGGCGAATACCAGGCCCAGACGCCTGAAACCGAGACCTATTTCGCGGGCTTTCCCAGCCTGATTTCGCTGCGCAACAACCAGGCCGCTAGCCTCACTCTGGGCCTGACCCCGCAAGCCGAATTCGAAGTGGGCGAGGTGGTGATCGGGCGAACCGTCACCCAGATCAACACCGTCAACGCGGAGGTTTCTGCCGAATTGACCGCCGAAGAGCTGCGCCGCCTCCCTGTGGAGGGGCGCGACATCTCGCGGGTGCTCTTTCGCCTGCCCAACGTTACTCAGGCCACGGGTTTTTTCCCCGAAGCGCCCCCCGTCAGCATCAACGGGGCCAACAGCCTCTTCACCAACTACCTGATCGACGGCATGGACAACAACGAGCGCTTTCTGGGGGGGATGAAATTCCGCATTCCCATCGGCATGGTGCAAAACCTCTCGGTGCTGACCAACAACTACTCCGCCGAGTATGGCCTCTCTGCCAACGGCGTGGTAAACGTTACCACCCAGTCGGGCACCAACGAAACCCACGGCGAGGCTTTTTTCCTGACCCGGCCCGGTTCGGTGATTGATGGCACCTCGCCTTTCACCTCTTTTCAGCGCGACCTGTACGGCAATCCTGTCAAGGATGGCTTTCAGCGCTACCAGGGCGGTTTTGCCGTGGGCGGGGCCTTGGTCAAGGACAAAACCTTTTACCAAATCAACGCTGAGCAGACTGTCGATCTCAAGGACAACCTGCTCACTTCGCCCCTGCTCGATAGGGCTGAGACCGTGCGCGGTACCAATCGCTTTACCTATCTCTCGGCCAAGCTTGATCACCGCTGGACTGCCAAGCTACGCTCGACCCTGCGTGCCCACGTCGGGCTGGTCACCCTCGACCGGCAGGGTGGCGGCTTGGAGGGCGGGGCGACCTTCCCCTCGGCGGCCAGCGAGCAGGACCGCAATTCGCTGCTGATCGCCTCGCAGAATGTCTATGCCACGCGGCGCTTTGCCTCGGAGACCAATTTTCAGTACAGCCGTTTTCGCTGGAACTACTTCAATCCGCTCAGCCCTGAGGCGCCGGGCGTTACCCTGCTCGACCCGGGCGGCAACACCCTGGCCCTGATCGGGCGCTCGGGGTACCTCTTCGATGCCATCGAAAACACCCTGCAGTTGCAGCAAAAATTCACCTGGGACCTGGGCCGCCACGTGATCAAGGCGGGGGCCAACGTGATCAGCGCTGACCACACCCTGAGCCGCGCCAACAATGAGCAGGGCGACTATTTGGTGAGCCTCAATCAGCAGCAGATCGACTTCGTGCGGCAGAACTTTGGCAGCCAGCTCACGCCGCAGGACCTGACCCAGGTGCCGGGCGACATCACGGTCAACAACTACAGCATCCAATTGCTCAACCAGCCCTTTGGGGCGCGGCAGACCGTGGCCTCGGCCTACGTGGAGGATCAGTGGGCCATGACGCCTCGCCTCAACGTCAACTTGGGCCTGCGCTACGACTTCGACAATCTCTCGCGGGGCGGCAGCGATCAGTACGACCTCAACAACCTGGGGCCGCGCTTCAGCGCCAATTACCAGCTCACCGACCGCATGGTGATACGGGCGGGCTACGGCATTTTTTATGACAAAATCACCTACGCCATCTGGAGCGACGCCCTGCAATTCAATACCACCTCCAGCGACTACCGGGCGCAGATCGCCGCACTGGTGGCCCAGGGCTTGCTGCCCGCCGACACTGACCTCGACGCGGTGACCAATGAGGGCGATCTGGCCGCCAGCTTTCCCAGGGCCAGCTATCTGGAGGGCCCCACCGCGCAGGAGCTGCGCGAGCTCAGCCCCAACGCCTACGAGGGGCTCTTTGGCGGCGAGCGCCGCATCCTCAATCCCAGCGGCTACGCCAATCCCTCCGCCCAGCAGTTTACGGTGGGGTACCAGTTGCAGATCAAAAGCGACCTGCGCTTTGGGGTGGACCTTTTCCACAATCGCTACGAAAACCAACTGCGCCTGGTCGATGTGAATGCCCCGGCTGCCTATCCCGAGGCCGACATCGAAGGCGCACCCGCGCGCACCGTGGCCGAGGCCGACGCTGCTCGCCCGGTGCCGATTTTGTATGACGAGGCGGGGCTGCCCTATAGCCTGATCGGCGGCGATACCCTGCGCGGCGTGGCCCGCAACGTGGTGATGACCCAGTCGGGGGGACAGGGGCGCTACTTCGCAGCCACCCTTAGCTTCGAAAAGCAGCGTGGCGACGATCCTTTTGCCTTCCGCTTCATCTACACCCTCTCGCGGCTGGAAAACAACACCGACGACATCAACTTTCGCGCCGAGGACGCCAACGACTTCGAAGCCGAATGGGGCCCCTCCATCAACGACCGTACCCACGTGATCAACGCCATGGTGAGCTACTTTCCGGTGAAAAATCTTACCCTCACCGCCGCCGCGCTGATCCAGAGCGGGCAGCCCATCAACCGCACGCCCTTTGCCACCCCGCTGGTCGATGCCAACGGTAACGTGGTGCTGAGCAACGTGCCGGTAACGGGCCTCAACGGTGATACCCTCTTCAGTGCCAATGGCAGCCCGGCCTATCAGCCTGCCACCACGGTGGATCTGAATGGCGATGGTCGCCTCTTTGGCGATGGCTACACCGGCAACAGCGACCGCTATCCCGGCGCAGCCCGCAACGCCGACCGCCTGCCCTGGGCTGTGACCATCGACCTGGGCGCGCAATACAGCATTCCGGTTGGCAAGCATGCCCTGGTAGTCCGCGCTGATGTCTTCAACGTGCTCAACGCCGCCAACCTCAGCGGCTACAGCAACAACGCCACCTCCAGCAACCAGATCCAAAATGGTCCGGTGGGCGGCCCCATCGTGCGCCGCAACGCCAGTGCGCCCCGGCAGTTTCAGTTTGGGGTGAGTTATCAGTTTTAAATTCGGGATTCGGAATGGGAAGTCTCCCCTTAATTCCGAATAACGAATTCCCAATTTCGAATTTCTTAATATATTGTGGCAATCTTGAGCTGGCTCGATTTGGGCCAGCTTTCCTTTTGGCTTCAATTGGATATCCCGCATGCAACTTTCTTCCCCTTCGACCCCTGCTACGCAGCCCTTGCCGCTGGCGCTGCGGGGGCTGATCGATCGATTGGAACACGAAACTCCCCAGACCTCTGCTCAGATGCGCCGCCTGCTGTTAGAGGCGCAGCTCGACCCTGAGACGCTCATGCCCTGGGCGGATCTCGATCACCCGGCCACGGACAGCTACGGACGCAAGCTGCTGTACCAGGGCGATCGCTTCGAAGTGATGGTGATGACCTGGCTGCCCGGCGACATGAGCGCCATTCACGACCACGGCCACACCCAGTGGGGCGCGGTGCAGGTCTTTGGTCCGGCGGAGCATGCGGCCTTTCGCATCGAAGAGGGGGTGATAAGCACCCTCTCGCGGCAGACCTTCGCCCCGGGTACGGTGGTGGGCGTGAGCCATGAGCTGGTGCATCAGATGGGCAACCGCAGCGATGCGCCCTTTTTGACCCTGCACGTCTACGGTCATGCCCAGCCCATTGACAGCGTAACGGGTGATGCGCGCTTGTTTGACCTGCGCCAAAGTGTGATTCAGCGCTTGGACGGGGGGGTGTTTTTCGACTTGCCCGAGGCGGAAATCTTGCGCATCGAGCCGGGACCAGAGGGAGACTTTCCTACTCGGCTGCGGCACATGGTGGAGCTGATCCGGCGGATGCGTCAGGCTGAGGTAGCTGCCGAGCGCCTCGAAGCGGCCTGGCAAGATGCCTTTGGCCCCGCCCAGCGCGACAAACTGCTTGATTTTCTGGCCGCGATCATCGGTGAGACGGGCCATCACCGCCACAGCCCGCAGTGGCGCTTGCTCAACCAGGAAATGCAAGCCACCGCAGCGTTGCAAGCTGAGCTGCGCGCCGAGCAGAGCAGCGGCGATGCCTTTGCTCACTACGCCGAGTTGTACGACGCGGTGGTCTGTCAGCCCTGCCTGGAGCAATTCATGGCCCCTTACCTGCGCTTCATCACTGAGGAAATGGGTCTTGACTGGTCGGCGCACGAGATGCTGTCGGTGGGCTGTGGCACGGGCCTGGTGGAGGTATTTATTCAGGAGGAATTTGGCATGCCTGCCAAGCAGATGTATGGCATCGACCTTTCGGCGGCCATGATCGAGGTGGCGCGCCGTCGCTTGCAAGCCGACGTGGGCGACGTGATGACCTTGGACCCTGCCGTGCGGCAGTGGAGCCTGGTTTTCAGCGGGCTGAATGTGTACCAATACCTGGCCCCGCAGCAACTCATGCAGGCTATTACCAAAACTGCGGCGGTGGTCAAGCCCAATGGCTACTTCATCGGCGATTTCATCACGCCCGATCACATCCGCTGGTATCCCAACGTGCTGACGGGCTCTGGGGAGCGGGTGGTTTCGCTGCGCACCCCGCAGTTGATCGAGGTGGAGGGCCGCATGTTTCAGGAGAGCGAGATCACCAATGTGAATTTTCTCGATGAGCGCATGCATGTCACCTACTCGGGCAAGCACCGCCGCTTTTTGCCTCCCTTGCATCGGGTGCGGGCTGCTTTTGAGCAGGCTTTTGGTGGTGAGGTACGCCTCTACGACGCGGTGGAGCAGCGCCTGATTCCCGATTGGGCCGATAGCTGTGCCTCGACCCGCTACGTGGTGGTGGCGCAGAAGGGGTAGGGAAGGAATCTACCAGGGGCGGGGCTACGCAACGTAAGCGGGGCTCCGCTCTATATCTTTCACAGCAAATGTCGCATGGCCTGGGCGTAGCCAAGGTGCATTCCTTCATGGACGCTGTTGAAGCGAAGGGCGTCATCAATGTTATCGAGCTGATAGCCGTAACTGGTGGGGTAGGCGGCATACTCGGCGAATAGGCCGCTTTGATAGTCCTGCCAGGCTTCCTCTACGCTGCTGAGCAGGCGGGTCTTGATGAGTCCCAGCGTGTCGGCGTTGCCCTGGCCATCGGGAGTGGTGCCTTTGCGAAAGGCATCGACCCACTCCTGGGGGATCTTCATGGGCTGACCGCTGTTTTTGTATAGCAGCAACTGCTGGGTGACAAGGACATGCCCGGTGTGCCAGTACAGATTGTTGCGAAAGTTGGTAGGGATGTAGTTGAGCCTAGCGAGGCTGAGGCCCTCGATAAGGCCCAGGAGGTTTTGGCGCGTTTGGCGCAGGAGTTGAAGGGAAGGAGACATGGGGCTGGCAATGCTTAGGAATGCGATCAACGTAACTTTACATGCTTGGTTGATCTTTTCCGTGAATCTCCCGCGATAGTGGGGGCCCTTACCCCAACTTCGCGCGGAGAAAAACATGGTGCGAAAGATCAAGCGTAGCGGCATTACTTATTTTTGGAGCGTTACTTACGATACTACGTGGCGTAAGGATTGTAGCGTTGTAAGACACGATAACTCATTGATAACAAGGCCATTCAATCAATCAACCACTCTACCATTCAACCAATTTGAAGTATAAGATACATATTGAGCATAAGATTAAAAAACAACTGGGACCCAAGCATTGGCCACGGCTGGCACTGATTATTCTCACTTCTGACGCATACTGCGATCATCGTATTACCTTCAGGCAGCGGTTTACTTGAAGGCTCAGACAAGGATACTACGCCAGCCTTCATCACCGTGAGTCTGTCCTGCCTGCTATCCCCTCAGTCTTTTGTCAGGCTGACGGAGCGCAGGAGCAATCCCGCAGGGTTTGACTCCCCAATACTTATCATTTATGTCCCAATCCACCCATCTGCAAAATGTAACTCAGGGTTTGGTCGACCTTGGCCTCACCGACTGCCACGGTTTGTACTGGGATTTGACCCCTGCCGAACTGGTGGCAGAAGCCGTCATTAACCAAGAGGGGGTACTCACTGATAGCGGCGCGCTGATGTTCGATACGGGTCGCTTTACCGGGCGTGCTCCCGAGGATCGCTTCATCGTCGAGGATGAGATCACCCGCGATCTGATTTGGTGGGGCGATATCAACAAGCCTTTCCCGGCGGAAAATTTCGATCGTCTCTATAACCGCCTGATGGCCAACCTGAGCCGCAAGAAGGTCTACGTACGCGATGCCTACGCAGGTGGCGATCCCAAGCACCGGATCAAGGTTCGTGTAGTCGATACCCTGGCGGCACACAACCTCTTCTGCCGCAACATGTTCATTCGTCCGGCAGAGGAAGAGCTAGCCAGCTTCGAACCCGATTGGCACGTGATCACCGACCCTGAGTTTTATGCCGATCCTGAGCGAGATGGCACCCGCCAGCAAAATTTTGCCATCATCAACTTCACCCGCAAGGTGATCCTGATCGGTGGCACCGGATACACCGGCGAGAGCAAAAAAGGCATCTTTGGGGTCCTCAATGCGATCTTGCCTCAGCAGGGAGTCTTGCCCATGCACTGTAGCGCTAACCAAGGCCAGGACGGAGACACCGCCATCTTCTTTGGTCTCTCTGGCACAGGGAAAACCACCCTCTCGGCTGATCCCAATCGCTACCTCATCGGCGACGACGAGCATGGCTGGTCTGAGCAGGGCATCTTCAACTTCGAAGGGGGTTGCTACGCCAAAGTGATCGACCTGACCGAAGAGAAAGAGCCCGAAATCTTTCGCGCCATCAAGTTTGGGGCTTTGCTAGAGAATACGCGCTTTTTCCCTGGCACGACCAGGGTCAATTTCGAAGATCGCAGCGTAACGGAAAATACCCGCGTATCTTATCCCCTGTCTCATATCGAAAATGCATTGATCCCCTCGGTGGGGGACATCCCCAAGAACATCTTCTTCCTGACGGCTGACGCTTACGGGGTGCTGCCTCCGATCTCCAAGCTGACCAAGGCCCAAGCCATGTACCACTTTATCAGCGGCTATACTGCCAAAGTAGCTGGCACTGAGATCGGGGTCAAAGAGCCTCAGGCAGCCTTCTCGGCTTGCTTTGGGGCACCTTTCATGCCACAGCACCCGGCCAAGTACGCCGAGATGCTCGGCAAAAAGATGGTCGAAAACGAGGTGAACATCTGGCTAGTCAACACGGGCTGGACGGGTGGTCCCTTTGGTGTCGGTAGCCGCATGAAGCTCAAGTACACCCGGGCCATGATTACCGCTGCTCTGAATGGCCAACTCGAAGACGTTGCCTTCGAGGCGCATTTGACCTTCGGGGTGCTGGTTCCCCAACAAGTGCCCGACGTGCCCGACTCCGTGCTCAACCCACGCGATACCTGGGCTGAGCCTGAAGCCTATGACGCCCAAGCCGCCAAGCTAGCTCAGTCTTTCGTAGAAAACTTCCGCCAGTTTGAGGCTTACGCCAATGAAGAAATCATGGCTGGTGCTCCGCGCACCACAGTCAACGTATGAGTGAGAAAACGTGATCGAGAGAAGAAGCCCCCGCCGTTGTGGTGGGGTTTTTTTTATCCTCCGCGCGCCAATCCACCACGTGGCTTAGCGTCATGGCTTCTCCGCGCGAAGCAACGATTTTCCACGCAGAGAGGCAGAGAGGCAAGAGGGCTTCTCTGCGCGCCAAAAATGCGCAGGGCGAAAAGGGCGGCGCGATTCATAAGGAAAATAGACCTACACCAAAGGTTTCGATTGATGCTGATTTTCTCCGCAATAGTCTTACCTTCGTGGCTTATTATGTCATCATGTTCCTTCTCGGTAGGGAAGCTCGCTACAATTGCTGTTGCTTGAATATACATACGTGTCCCATTTCGCGGTGGTATCCGTTTAATCTTACCCAACTAAATGAAGAAATACTTCAACCTCTTTGACCTTTCTCAAAAAGTAGATTACAAAATAGAAGTTCTTTCCGGTCTGACTGTGGCCATGGCCCTGATTCCAGAAGCGGTGGCCTTTGCCCTGATCGCCGGCCTCTCGCCCCTCACGGGGCTGTATGCAGCGTTTGTGGTGGGGCTGGTGACTTCCGTACTGGGCGGTCGCCCCGGCATGATTTCCGGGGCCACGGGTGCCGTGGCGGTGATCATCGTCGCGCTGGCGATTTCCCACGGCGTCGAATACGTCTTTGCTACCGTCATCCTGGCGGGCCTCTTGCAGATGGCCGCAGGGGTCTTCAAGCTCGGCAAGCTGATGCGGCTGGTGCCGCACCCGGTGATTTTTGGCTTCGTCAATGGCTTAGCTATCATCATCTTCATGTCACAGCTCGACCAGTTCAAGGATGGCAGTGGGGCTTGGCTGAGCGGGTCAGTCCTGTACGTGATGCTGGGGCTGGTACTGCTCACTATGTTCATCATCTGGGGCCTACCCAAGCTCAGCAAGGTCATTCCAGCTTCACTGGTGGCCATTCTCGCCGTTTTTGGCTTGGTAACGGTTCTGGGCCTCGAAACCCGCACGGTGGGCGACCTGGCGTCGATTCAGGGGGGCTTTCCGCCCTTTCACCTGCCGCAGGTGCCCTTGTCGCTGGAAACACTGATGATCATCTTTCCCTACGCGGGCATCATGGCCGGGGTGGGGTTGATCGAAAGCCTGCTGACCCTCAACATCGTCGATGAAATCACCGAAACCCGTGGACGCGGCGACAGAGAGGCGGCGGCCCAAGGTATAGCCAACATCCTCTCGGGGCTGTTTTCGGGCATGGGCGGCTGCGCCATGCTCGGCCAAAGCTTGATCAATATTTCCAACGGAGCCCGCGCCCGCCTCTCGGGGATCGTGGCGGCGGTGATGTTGCTGGTATTCATCATGTTTGGTGCAGGGCTGATCGAGCAACTGCCCATGGCGGCTCTCACCGGACTGATGATCATGGTGGCCATTGGCACCTTTGAGTGGGCGAGCCTGCGTACCTTCAACAAGATGCCCCGCTCGGATATCTTCGTGATGGTGCTGGTGACCCTGGTAACGGCCGTGCTGCACAACCTGGCCCTGGCCGTGCTGATTGGGGTCATCATCTCGGCCCTGGTCTTCGCCTGGGACAATGCCAAGCGCATCCGTGCACGCAAGCGCTTCGACGAAAACGGCGTCAAATACTACGAAATCTACGGCCCGCTCTTCTTCGGCTCAGTAGCCGTTTTCAACGAAAAATTCGACCTGTTCAACGACCCCGACGAGATCGTGATCGACTTTGCCGAAAGCCGTGTGGTAGACATGTCGGCCATCGAGGCCCTCAACAAAATCACCGAGCGCTACTACAAACTGGGCAAGCGGGTGCATCTCAAGCATCTCAGCCCAGACTGCCGCCGCCTGCTCGCCAACGCCGAGGCCATCATCGACGTGAATATCGTGGAAGACCCCACTTACAAGCTGGTGGTGGATGAAACGTAGTGATTGGCCGTCGGGGGGCCTGCCTGTGTGAATAGTCATCGGTATGGGGAAGGGGAATATGGTTTCGGCACAGACCAGTCCCTCATATCAGTTCACTCAGTGGCCGATCAAAGTAGCCGACTTTTACTTCCACCCCCGAATTCATCAAAACCAGGCTTCCAGCCCCACCGCGCCGCGCCGTCCGTAAAGGGGGATGCTTGATCCATGGGGAAGTATGAGCGCATCCAGCAAATTGAGGCCCTGAGCAGAGATCTGCCCCCAGCCCCAGCGATATCCCACCGAAAGGTCGATTTGCGCCCAAGCGGCTGAGCTTCCGCTGGATATGCGAGGATCCTGCTGGTCTGCCGGAGATAGCCTTCCCTGGGCTGCGGCGCTCGATATCGTGGCCTGCGCCCAAAGCCCGGCTGGGGCATAGCGCACGCTAAGCCGTCCATGCAGAGGCGGCAGTCGCCGCACCCATTGGCCCGAGCTTGCCTGGACCAGCACGTAGCTCAGGTTCCCAAAGCTAGACCAATAGTCCTTTTGCCATTGCCAGGCCACCTCGCCGCCCAAACTGCGCTGCTGCACGGAGGGTTGCGATTTAAACACCGCTAACCCACGATATTGGGCTGAGTCCC
>CAYVAP010000113.1:0-10215 GCA_964449365.1 uncultured Bacteroidia bacterium | reverse complement strand
GCAGGTATACTTCAAAGTGGTTGAATGGTAGAGTGGTTGATTGATTGAATGGCCTGGTTATCCATAAGTGATCGTGTCTTACAACCCTACAATCCTTACGCCACGTAGTATAAACGCTGTACCTGACCACCTTATTCCCTTATACCCCTGACCGTTCATATAGGTGAGCCCCCCCTCGTTCAATCGAAGGAGAGATCTCCCTTGAAGGGAACACAGGGGGGTGACTGGCCACTCAATCTCCTCGCAGCGAATCGGCCGGATTTTGATTGGCCACTCGCAGCGACTGATAGCTGACCGTGCCAAGAGCCAGAAGTAAAGCCAGTAGGCTCGCTAACAGGAAGGGGCCAGGCGAAAGTTGAATGCAATAAGCGTAATCATTTAGCCATTGGGACATGCCCCACCAAGCTAGGGGAAAGGCAAAAAGTAGAGCCAAGGCCACCAACTTCAAGTAGTGGCCAGAGAGTAGCAGCATGATCTGACTGACCGATGCCCCCATGACCTTGCGGATCGCGATCTCCTTGCTGCGCTGCTCGGCGAGGTAAGCAGAAAGGGCAAAAAGCCCCAGACAGGCGATGAGCATGGCTAGCCCCGCAAAGGTCCCAAAAATCTGACTGATGCGCCGCTCGTGGTGATACATCTGATCGAAGCGCTCATCTAAAAAGGAATAGCTAAAAGGCTGCTGAGGGGCGATGGCTTCCCAATGACTTTGGGCCTGCTTCAGCACGGGTTTAATGGCTTGCCCTTCGAGGCGAAGCATCAAATTTCCGCCTCCATGACTGAGAAAGAGGCCCAGGGGAGCCACCTGATCTTTGAGCGACTCGAAGTGAAAATCTTTTACGACCCCGATGATGATATAGGCACGCATGGTATCTTCCAAGTCGCCGCGATCATTCTGCCTCTGATCCTGGATGATTTGACCTACGGGATCTTCACTCAGGCCCAGGCGACGTACGGCAGTTTGGTTGAGCACCACCGCCTGATGGTCGGTGCCACGGTCCCGCTCAAAAAATCGTCCATAAACCAGGCTCAGCGCCAGCACATCGTCGTAATGAGAGTCTACGTACCAGGTTTGCATCAGCACCGATTCTCCGGCGATATTTTGCCCTTCGCGCCAGAAGTTGCTGCTGTTACGGGCACTTTCAGAAACGGGCAGGAAACTTGATCGAGAGGTAGACTTGATCTCTGGCAAGGCGAGCATGGCCTGCCGAAACGCTTCATATTGCGCCCCTAGCATGTGGGCACCCTCCAGGATCAGGACTTGCTCTTTGTCAAAGCCCAGATTCTTGGCCCGCATATAGGAGAGCTGTTGCATCACCACCAGGGTAGCGATCATCAGCACGACGGTGGCAGCAAACTGAAACACCACCAACGCGCTGCGGAGGGTACTGCGCCCGGGCCCTACCCTAGGTTGCCCTGTCAGGGCCATGACTGGCTGATGTGCAGAAAGGTAGAAGGCGGGATAAAGCCCGGCCAATGCGCCCAGCAAACCGATGACTAGCGTCATTGTTCCCCAAAACCATGGCTCCCACCAGGGCAAGCTCACGTTTTTCTGCGCCAATTGATTGAAAGCCGGCAGAGTAAGATCTACCAGCCAAATGCCTAGCAGCATGGCCACCGCGACGATCATGGTCGATTCTACTAAAAACTGCGTGATCACCTGTCCTCGGTGGCCCCCGATCGCTTTGCGCACACCCACCTCGCGCGCCCGTCGCGCGGAGCGAGCCGTGGCCAGATTGACATAGTTGATACAAGCCAGCAGTAGAATGAAGATGGCCACTGCTGCGAAGATGTAGATGTAACGCAGATCACCGCCAGGTTCGATTTCGTATTCGCCAGTTGGGTCAAAGTGAATTTCCGTCAAAGGTTGCAGATAAAACGAAAAGCGACTGCCTGTGTCATACATTTCTTTCAGGGTGCCACCTGAGTAGGCATATATCTGAGGCTCAGCGTATTTTTTGAGCAGCAGCCCCAGGCTGGCCTCAAAATCGACTGGGCTGACTTCAGGCGCGAGTCGCACGTAGGTGTGAAAATTATTGCTAAGCCAAACCTGCCGCTTCGCGTTAGCAAAGTCCGCCATGCTCAACAAAAACTCCAGGTGGAAGTGCGTTTCGGGGGGTAAATTTTCATAAACTCCTACCACCTGATAGGTTTGCTCATCGTCTAGCAGCAAGGTTTTGCCCAGCGCCTCTTCCTGGGGAAAATACTTTTCGGCCATACTGCGGCTGAGGGCTATGGTATGCGGCCTGGCCAGCTCTTCGGCGGGACTACCAGCCAAGACTTTCAGCCTAAACAGGTCGAAAACCGCTGGATCTACCCAAGCGCTATGCGCCTCGCGCTGGTTGCGTCCTTCCCGGTCTGGCCGCCGCACCAGGCGCGTACCCCAAGTGCGGATTCTGGCTACTGCTTCGACTCCGGCTAGATCCTGCCGGATGGCTGGCCCCAGGGGCGCAGGCGTCGTTACCCCACGAAACTCGTTATCGCCGTACTTGAGATCGGTACGCAATCGATAGATGCGCTCGGCCTCCGGAAAATGCTGATCGTAGCGCAGTTCGCTCTGGATGTACAACAGCAGTTCTAGGCAGCAAGCCAATCCCACAGCCAGGCCCATAAGATTGATGACAGTGTAAAAGCGCTGCTTGATCAGGTTGCGGTAGGCGATCTTGAGGTAGTTGCGGAGCATGGCAGGGGATTAATGATTTGACCAGACTTTTCAAGTTAGGTGCCACAATTTATCTGTCTGAAAATCAGTAGCTTGCTATATGGTTGACGAAGCGACTGTTTCAAAGCGGTACGCGTCGCTGTTTCAACTTGATACGATTCCTGGGCAACATACTCAAAAAAGGGCGGACCCATCCCTGGGCCCGCCGGCTGCACAAGACACAAGATCCAAAGAAGAAAGAACGAAAGGTTGTGGGAAAAAAGATTACTTGAGGGAGAGCATACCTTCCACGCTGCCGGGGTTTTTGTCGATCATATAGGCAGTGGGATAGAGTCGCTTCATGCGGTGATCGATATCGCTGACCGTCACGTGGCGATCTTTATTTTCATCGAGGCCAGCATTCTGCTGATAGGATTTGGTGGGGTGAGCATACAGGCTATAGCAATAGTCCTGGCCGATGGCTTTGGGATAAAGGATGCCGAGGTACAATTCAGTGAGGCTGTTGAAATCGCCGTAGCGATCGCGCACGGTTTGCAGGTAGAGGTAGACATATTCGAGCTGGTGTACGGGGTCCATTCGCTCCAGGCGTTGTAGGGAGACCTTCATCTCGCTCGCCGCAGCGGGCATAAACTGGATCAGGCCGGTGGCCCCACTGCCTTTGTAGTTCTTGACTGAGGCATCGAATTTGGATTCCGAATACATCACTGCCATCAGCCACTCGGGGGGTACTTCGAGCATGGCCGAGATTTCGCGCACTTTGGCTTCGAAGGCATCAATGTCAGGTACGTAGAGGCCAGCCTTTTCCATCAAGTAGAGGGTTTCGCCGGGCACCTTGTCGAGAGGAGAGTCTACCACAGGTGTGGTCGGCTGACGAGGGATCGCTGCGGGGTTGAAGATCAGATGGGTCATCAGGTTGGTGATGAATACCGCCCCCACAATCCAGGCTAAGGTTTTGAGACTGCCGTTCAAGGGCTGCCCCGGCATAGGGCGCGCCAAGCCAGTGTGGTAGCTACGAGGGGCAGAAGCGGCGGCAGCGTACTGCCAGCCGTCAGAAGAAGGGTAAGGGCTGCTGCCCAGGCGAGGTCGATAGCTGCTCATCAGAAAAATCGTTAGAGATACTAAAAAAAATGGTCTTTTTGCTCGTTTTGTTAGCACAATAACGGATGCTCTCCGCAAAAAAGCAACTGTCGCTAGCAAATAAATCTGAAAAAATTAGCAAAAAAAAGGGAACCCCTTGGCTCATCTACATGAAAGGGCCATGGGGGTCATAGGGCAGGCTATACAGTTTGTCCAGAAATGCTTTCTTCACTTTTCGGACAAGCAAAACTGGCGGTCCGACGTCTCCTTCATCTTTGCCAGTTCCCGCACAATTGGTATATTGTTTCGTTAATTTGTACCAAAGCCAAAAAACGTATGTTCATACGATCCTTGTTTTTGACCTGCCTTGCCCTGGCGCTACTATGGCCCGGCGAGACTTTTGCCCAGAAAAAGAAAGCAGGCGAAATGACGCCGGCTGAAAGCCCCATCAACAGCAGCCTGCTCAGTGGCCTGCGCTTTCGCAGCGTGGGGCCAGCCCTGACCTCGGGACGCGTCGCTGACCTGGTCGTCAACCCCCAAAATCCCAACCAGTACTACGTCGCGGTAGCCTCAGGTGGCGTCTGGAAAACCGTCAACCACGGCACCACCTTCGAGCCGATCTTCGACGGCCAAAGCTCCTACTCCATCGGCTGCATCACCCTCGACCCCAACAACCCCAACGTGGTTTGGGTTGGTACAGGCGAAAACAATGGCCAACGCTCTGTGGCCTACGGCGATGGGGTCTATAAGTCGCTCGACGGCGGCAAGACCTGGCAGCACGTCGGGCTGAAAGCCTCCGAGCACATTGGCATGATCGCGGTCGATCCGCGCAACAGCGACGTGGTCTATGTGGCGGCGCAAGGTCCGCTCTGGAGCGCTGGCGGCGACCGTGGCCTCTACAAAACCACCGACGGGGGCGAAACCTGGGAGCACATCCTCGACATCAGCGAGCACACCGGCGTCAACGAGATCCACCTCGACCCGCGCAACCCCGACGTGATGTACGCCAGCGCCTGGCAGCGCCGCCGCAAGGTGTGGACCTTCATTTCGGGCGGGCCAGAATCGGCCATCTACAAGTCTGAAGACGGGGGCAAAACCTGGCACAAAAGCCAGCAAGGGCTGCCCAGTGGCGACCTGGGCCGCATCGGGATGGACATCTCCCCCGTCGATCCCGACGTGGTGTATGCCATCGTGGAGGCCAGCGAAGGGGCGGGCTTTTACCGCTCTACCGACCGCGGCGCGAGCTGGCAGAAGATGAGCGGCATGTCTACCAGCGGCAACTATTACCAAGAGATTATCGCCGATCCAGTAAACGTGGACCGCGTCTTCGTGATGGACACCTACGCCGACGTTACCCTCGACGGGGGCAGGACCTTCCGCCCCGTGGGCGAGACCCACAAGCACGTGGACAACCATTGCATCTGGATCAATCCCCAGAATACCGACCACTACCTCATGGGCTGCGACGGCGGCCTCTATGAGACCTGGGATAACGCCAGCACCTGGCATTACAAACCCAACCTGCCGGTTACCCAGTTTTACAAGGTAGCGGTTGATAACGCCGAGCCATTTTACCACATCTACGGCGGCACGCAGGACAACTTTTCGCTGGGTGGCCCCAGCCAGACCCTCGATCAGGCGGGCATCGTCAACAGCGACTGGTTCGTCACCAACGGCGGCGACGGCTTCGAATCGGCAATCGATCCCGACAACCCCAACATCGTCTATGCCCAGGCCCAATACGGCTCGCTGGTGCGCTACGACAAGGCTTCGGGCGAAAGCGTTTTCATCCAGCCGCAGCCTGACCAGGGCGAGCCTGGCCTGCGCTGGAACTGGGACGCACCCCTGCTGGTCAGCCCGCATCAGGGGCAGCGGCTCTTCTTCGCCGCCAACAAGCTCTTCGTGTCCGATGACCGGGGCGACACCTGGCGGGCCATCTCGGGCGACCTCTCGCGGCAACTCGACCGCAACGCTATCCCGGTCATGGGCCGGGTCTGGGGCATGGACGCGGTGGCCAAAAACCGCTCCACCACCATCTATGGCAACATCGTGGCCCTGGACGAATCGCCCCTCGTGCAGGGACTACTCTACGTGGGCACTGACGACGGCCTGATCCAGATCAGCGACAACCTGGGCGATACCTGGACCACGATCAAGACCGAAGACCTGCCCGGCATCGACGGGCGCGTGTACGTCAACATGCTGCTGGCCTCGCAGCACAGCGATCAGGTGGTCTACGCCGCCCTCAACAACCACAAAAACGGCGACTTCAAGCCCTACCTCTTCAAATCGACTGACCGGGGCCAAAGCTGGACCCGCATCGAGGCCAACCTGCCCGAGCGTGGCTCGGTCTATGCCATCGCGGAGGACCACGAGAACCCCAACCTGCTCTTCGTGGGCACCGAATTTGGCGTCTTTACCTCTCTCAACGGCGGCGGTGCATGGACGCAGCTCAAAGCGGGCCTGCCTACCATCGCGGTACGCGACCTGGCCATTCAGCCGCGCGAAAATGACCTGGTGCTGGCCACCTTTGGGCGAGGCTTTTATGTGCTGGACGACTACAGCCCCCTGCGTGAGCTGGCCGAGCGACCGGCCCTCGCTGAGGCCAAGGCCCACTTCTTTCCTATCGCGGAGGGGCTGATGTACGTAGAGGCGGCACGCCTGGGCCTACGCGGCAAGTCCTTTCAGGGCGAGAGCTACTACACTGCCGATAATCCTGAGGTGGGCGCGGTCTTCACCTACCATCTCAAGGAGTCGATCAAAACCCGCGAGCAGCGCCGCAAAGAGCAAGAGAAAAAGCTGCGCGAGGCGGGCGAGGACATCCCCTACTCTACTTTCGAAGAGATGCGCGCCGAGGACGACGAGGAAAAACCCTACTTGCTGCTCACCGTGACCGACGCCGAGGGCAACATCATCAATCGCTTGCAGCAACCGGCCAGCGCCGGGCTGCACCGCGCGGTGTGGAACTTCCGCTATCCGCCCACTACGCCCATCGAGCTGCAACAGCGCGAGCCGAGCATCTGGGGGCCGCCCAACCAGGGCTACCTGGTGATGCCTGGCACCTATCAGGTAAGCCTGGGAAAAGTGGTGGACGGCGCTTACACCGAGCTGACGCCCGCCCAGGCCTTCGAGGTCAAGTCCCTCAACCACAGCACCCTGCCCGCCCAGGATAAGGAAGCGCTGCGGAGCTTTCAGGAAAAAGTCTCGGAGCTACGCCGCAGCATTCGCGGGGCCATCGCCATCCGCTCGGAGCTAGCTGAGAAGGTCGATCACATCAAAGCGGCCATCCGCCAGACGCCCACTGTGCCGGTGGAGATGATGACCCAGGCCCGCCAGATGGAACAGCAACTCACCGACATGCGCCGTACCCTCAACGGCGACTACAGCCTGTCGCGCCGTGAGTTCGAGACGCCCCCCTCTATTTCCGGTCGGGTGGAGACCATCGTCTATGGCCTGTGGACCAGCACCTCGGCACCCACCACCACCATGGCGCGGAATTATGAGATTGCCGCAGAGGAGTTTGAGCCGGTCTATGATGAGCTGAAGGCGCTGGTCAAGGAAATCCGGGCCGTGGAGGAGAAGCTCGAAGCGTATGGCGCACCCTACACACCTGGACGCGTGCCGACTTGGTATCGGGAATAATTGGAATTTCGTGATTCGTGATTCGACATTTTGGATGTATTAAAAGCGCGGTGGCTGAGGCTGCCGTGCTTCTTTTGCTGTGCTACCTCACCTATATGAACGGCTAGGGGTATAAGGGAAATAAGGTATGAGGGTATCAGGCACTTTGGTCAGCCCCCCACATATTGGCTCACTCAGTGGCCGCACCATGCGGCTATCTTTCCTTTCAGACGTTGGACAAGCCTAGTTTTGGGCCTCCGCGCCCGCTGACTGCTAGCCTGCGCCGGGTGCAGAGACCCAACGCGGCGTCCTGATTCCTGGCGCGAAGCGAGGTAGCCGCCAGCCGCGAGGCCAGTGTAGCGGGATAAGTTTTGGCTCCGTGTTAAAAAGCCGCGTTTGATTGCGTATCTTTGCAAATAATCTGTAATGTAGTTTATGAATTCATTCGAAGCGCTGGGTTTGCGCGAAGAAATTTTGACCTCACTCCGCGAGTTGGCCTTTGTAGAGCCGACTCCCATTCAGGCGCAAGCCATCCCGTTCATTTTACAGCAGGCAAGCGACCTGATCGCCTTTGCCCAGACAGGTACGGGTAAGACGGCAGCTTTTGGCCTCCCCTTGCTCGACCAGATAGATGTTACCTTGGTCGACACCCAGGCCCTTATTCTCTCGCCTACTCGCGAGCTATGCCTGCAGATCGCCCGCGACCTGGAGATCTTTGCCCAACACCTGCCGGGGCTACAAGTGGTGCCCGTTTATGGTGGCGTTGATGCCGCCAAGCAGTTGCAACAGCTCAGAGCCGGTGCCCAAGTAGTGGTGGCCACTCCTGGTCGCGCCCTCGATCTGATCAAGCGCAAGAAGCTCAAGGTCGAAACCATCACCCGCCTAGTGCTCGACGAGGCCGACGAAATGCTCTCCATGGGCTTCAAGGACGAGCTAGACGCCATTTTGGCCAACACCCCTGCTGAGAAGCAGACCCTACTTTTTTCTGCTACCATGCCCGCCGAGATGATGCGCATCGCGGAGAAGTACATGCACGATCCTGAGCAGATCAGCGTAGGCCGCCGCAACGCCGGAGCCGACAACGTACAGCATCAGTACATTTTGGTGCAGGCCAAGGATCGCTACGAAGCCCTCAAGCGCCTCATTGACGTCAACCCTGATATGTATGGCATCGTCTTTTGCCGCACCCGCAACGATACCCGCGAGATTTCCGACCGCTTGGTCAAAGACGGCTACCAAGCTGACGCCCTGCACGGCGACATCCTGCAGCAGCAGCGCGACGTGGTCATGAATCGCTTTCGCGAAAAGGGCCTACAACTACTCATCGCTACCGACGTGGCTGCTCGTGGTCTCGATGTCAACGACCTCACTCATGTCATCAACCATAGCTTACCTGACGATCCCGAGGTGTATATCCACCGCAGTGGCCGCACGGGTCGGGCGGGGCGCAGTGGCATTTGCTTATCGCTGGTACATGGTCGGGAAAAGAGCAAACTGCGTCGCATCGAGAAGACGGTCAAGCGGCCCTTCGAGCAGTGGCACGTGCCCTCAGGTGAAGAAATCTGCCGCAAGCAGTTGTTTCACCTGATCGACCGGATGAAACAAGCTACCATCAATCCCGATATCGAAGCCTTTATGCCCGAGATATTGGATAATTTGGCAGAGCTGGACCGGGAAGACCTGATCCGCCACTTGGTTTCACTCGAATTTACCGAGATGTTGGCCCGTTACAAGGGTGCTATCGACCTGAATCCACCCGCCTCCCGCGACCGTCAAGCGAGTAGCCAATCCAAACGTCCCCCACGCGACCGGGGGCAGGCCGAGGCCTTTTCGCGCATCTTTCTCAAAGTGGGCAGACGGGATCGCATTTCCCCTAAAGTCATCATTGACCTGGTCAACGATACGCTGCCCAATCGTTCGGTGAACATTGGGCAGATCAACATCATGCCCAATTTTTCGCTAGTAGAAATAGACAGCCAATACGAAGAAGAGCTGCTGACTGCCCTGCGCGATGTGCGGCACAAGGGACGCAGCCTGGAAGCCAAACGCGATGAGCGGAGAAAGTAGACGTTTCGTCAGTTCTCCTTTCATTTTTGCCTATTAACTTATGATTCGAATACCAACCTAAACCTGAATCCCACTCTCTCATGAATTTCCGCGTAGGACAGCGCGTGCGGTTGCTGCACGAAGAAGGCGACGGGGTGATCACCCGGCTGATCGATAAAAAGACCGTCGAGGTCGACATGGGCGACGATTTTCCGATCGACGTAGACGTGGAGGAACTGATCCCAGTCGATAGTTCGGAGAGTAACTTTTTCGAAAAGACGGAGGAGAAGGAGGCGGTGATAGAAAAGCGCAGTAGAGCGGTGCAGCAACTTGGTTCTAGTATGCTCGATATCAGCCTGGTAGTCGTACCACACGAGCAGCGAGAAGGTGAATATCGGGCTTTGCTGGTCAATCCTGAACCAGCCGATATGCTCTTTACCTGCTACCTCAAGGTACGCAACCGCTATCAGGGACAGGCTGCTGGGCGTATTAACAGCGGAGAGTTTTTTCCGCTCTTCACCATGCCGCTAGCCGACCTCAACGCGATCAAAATCTTTCACTTTCAACTTATCTCCTTCGTGCCAGGCAAGGGCCATCCGCATGCGCCTTTGATACGCGAAATGCCTTGGACCAAAGGCAATCTCAGTGCCCCGCTCAAATTCATTCCGGCGGTCAAATCTGAAGGCTGGACCTTTTCGCTGCGCGAAGACAAGCAGGTGGTCGACATCAAAAACATTGACGAAAACGAGTTTATCCGGGTGCGCAAGGTCGATCAGCCGCAGGTCCGCAAGGAGATGGTCGAAGTAGACTTA
>CAYVAP010000112.1:10079-10238 GCA_964449365.1 uncultured Bacteroidia bacterium | reverse complement strand
TTGGGTGAGGGGCTTGTTGAAAAAGCCTGAAACCAGGGGATTTTTTGAGGCCCAGTCCCGGTCTTCGGGATTGAGTGAGGTGGTGAGCATGATCAAGAGGGCATTGCTGCGCCGCTCTGCAGGCAACTCGGCATAGGTTTCGAGAAAGTCGCATCCGTT
>CAYVAP010000112.1:6278-10069 GCA_964449365.1 uncultured Bacteroidia bacterium | reverse complement strand
AGGCATGTTGATGTCTAGCAAAATGAGATCGGGCTGAGGATAGTGCCCATCCACTGTGGTGTTGAGGTACTGCAGGGCGTCTTCTACACTGGTGCAGACCTGTATCTGATCGGCGCATTGCATCTGGCGCAGTACCCGCTGATGCAGGAAATTGTCAGCGTGGCTGTCATCGATCAATAGTACCGTACGAAGGCGAGAGAAGGTCATAGCTATAGAGGGCTGATCGTGAAATAAAACGTACTGCCTTGGCCTGGCTCAGACTCTACCCAGATCTGGCCATGATGAAGCTCGACGATCTTTTTGCAGTGGGCCAGGCCGATGCCAGTGCCTTCGTATGTGTCGGAGTGGTTCAAGCGCTGAAAGAGCTGAAAAATCTTTGCCTGAAACTTCGCTTCGATCCCGATGCCGTTGTCTTTCACAAAAAACACCCATCCTTTGGCCTGGGCAAAGGCCCCCACCTCGATTTGAGGTTGGACGCCTGGCCGCTGAAACTTTAGTGCGTTGCTGATGAGGTTTTGAAAGAGTTGCCTTAGCTCTAGCTCATAAGCGGCGATGGTCGGCAGCACAGCGATGGTCAACTGAGCGCCGGTCTGTCGAAGGTGCGCCCCAAGGTCTAGGCGCACCAAATGCAGCAGGGCATTGGCATCGACCTGAGTAAGCACCCGGTCTTTGCCCAGACGGCTGTAGTCCAGCAGGCCGCTGATGAGCTGAGACATACGCTGAGAGGCAGAGGCAACGAACTCCATGTAGATCGCGGCGTCTCCGCCGAGCTGTGGTCCGTAGTTCTTTTCGAGCAAGCTAATGTAGCTGCCGATGGTGCGCAGCGGTTCTTGCAGGTCGTGCGAGGCCACGTAGGCAAATTGCTCCATCTCTTTGTTTTTGATGGCCAACTGCTCCACCATCTGCTTGGTCTCCTCAGCTTTTTTGCGCTCGGTGATGTCTTGCTTGACGCCGTTGATGGCCAGGGGGGTGCCATCCTCGGCGTAGGTGATGCGACTGCGACTAAAAACGTGTTGCACGTTTCCGCGGCGCTGGTTCAAGACCCGATATTCGTATTCAAAATGCTGCTGCTGCGCGAGGCATCGATCAAAATGATCCATTACCGCAGCGTGATCCTCAGGATGTATCAATGCCTCCCACTCACCCATGAGGTAGAGCTTCTTTTCGGGCAAGCCAAACATCTCGATGAAGTTGCGGGAGCCTACCCAGGTGCCGGTCTTCATATCGGCGTAAAAACTCCCCACGTGGGCCAGCCGTTGCGCCTCTAATAGCAGCTCTGTGCTGCGGGTCAGCTCTTGCTCTGCTTCTTTGAGGGGGGTAATGTCGCGTACGATGCCATAAAGGCCGACCACATGGCCTTGGTCGTCAGTGATGGGATACTTGCGGTTGTCAAAAAAAGACTTGCCTACCACGGTGTCCGTCGCCTCCATGGCTTGAATTTCCTGCACCGTGCGACCTGTGGCAAAGACCTCTTTTTCCATCTTGAGAAATGCCTGGCTCAGCGTAGGGGCTACGAAGTCTTCATCGCGTTTTCCGGCCAGTTGATCCATCGAATCTATCGCGAGTAGCTTCAGCACCGATTGGCTAGCCGTAATGAAGCGATGCTCATGGTCTTTGAAAAAGATGAAATCATCGGTATTGCTCAGCATGGCCTGCAGCAAGCGGCTAAGTTGCTCCTTTTCCTCGTGCAGGGCCTTCAACTCGGTGATGTCGCGCGAAGTGGTCATCAAACTCGTTACCTCGCCGGTCTTCGGCTCGACGATCGGCTCAGTGAGGATATCGAACCAGAGGTACTCCCCCTGCTTGGCTCGGATGCGGCACTGGATGCGGGTGGAGGCTTTGCCCGCCAAAACCTGCTGATGAGCCGCTCGCTGGACGCGGGGGATGTCGTCGGGATGGCAAAAATCGTATGGATTGCGGCCTACCAGTTCGTGGGGCTGATATCCGAGTAGTTTTTCCACCACTGGAGATACTTCCTGGTAGGTGCCATCCGGTGTGTGCAGGCAAATGAGGTCCTTGATGTGATCGAAGAGAAAGCGATACTTGCGCTCGCTTTTTTCCAACGCCCGCTGGGCCACCAAGCGCTCACTGATATCGTGAGATACTCCGATCACGCCGGTCAATTGACCTCGATCATCGAATACGGGATTATTCACTACCTCCACGAGAAAGATGTGGCCATGCTTATGTTTCACTTCAAAGGTGCCGCGCCAGGCGTTTCCTGCCATCAGGGCTGCCATGATCTCCTGGGCCTGCTTTCGCGATTGGTTGTTAGGGATTACCACCACCGCCGACTGACCCACTACCTCATCAGAGTGCCAGCCATACAGCTCTTGCGCGCCCTGGTTCCAGTACTGAATGATGCCCTCGGTGTCGGTAGCGATCACAGCCTGCCCCACCGAGGCCAGCAGTTTGGCCTGAAATGCATTTTGTAGCTGCGTCTCGTGCTGCTCGGCCACATCTGCGCCCAAGGCGCAGATGCGATCTACTTCCCCGTTGGCATCCAGCCCTGCGGCAAACTCCCAATTCGTAAGCCGCGCGTATCCCTGTGGGCCAGGCTTTCCTAGTAACACAGGTACGGGTATCCCCGGCTGAGCGAGGCATTGCTCGACTGCCGCGATATAGGCCGCGTGGTATTCCGGCAAAATATTGTCGGTGGCCAGGCCTCCGATGCCATCCTCGGCTCTGATATCAAACACCCGACAGAAGGTGTCATTCAGATAGGTGTAGTGGCCTTCCAGGTTGATTTCCAAGGCATATACCCACCGATTGCCCGACAAAGAGCGCAACCAGGCTTCGGCGCAGGCCGAGGCTATCTCTCGTCGCCTCAGGGCGTGGCCCGCGATCAAGTATGTCTGCCCCGATGCATCCTGGGTCTGACGCAGCCGACAGACCCCCCTGACCCACCCGCCATCTCGATGGCGATACCGCAATTCACAGCAGCCCATGCTCCGGGAGCCTTGCTCGACCTTTCGGATACAATCTTGCCAAATACTTACATCTTGGCAGTGGATGAGTTGCTCCCAGAAAAGTTTTTTCAGCGAGGGGGCTTGCTCGTAGCCAAGGCTGCGCCAAAAAGATAGGCTGGCCCAACTCAGGTGAGGGGCTCCACGCTCGAATAGCCAAACTCCCTCAGGAGCCAGCGCTTGGATAAAACTCGTGAGTGGGGGATCTTCCCGCACCACAGTCGCTAGTAAATCGGAAGGGGACATAACAGATATCCAGAGAAGGGCTAGCAGATGAATAGGCGGTGAAATCGACCTGGCCTATCGCGCATGGCGAAGCGATAGGAGAAGTGGGATAGGCGTTTTGACTAATTGATAAGAAAGTAAACATGGCCAAGACAAAAAACATATTCTTATCTCCTGCGAATCTGACACCTCCCTGTGAGGTCGCTATACGCGGCTCTGCCCTCAGCAGAGCTTGTAAAGCCGCCGGGCAAGCCGTAATTTTCCCCCTCTATGCTGACCATCCCCAGTTGTCGGCATCGGTCTTCATTCACTTCTATTTGCACCCCCTTGCCAACGGATCGTACGCTTTCTATCATCATCCCGGCTTACAACGAAGCCCCCACCATTCACCGCATTTTGGACTTGGTACGTGAGGTATCGCTCACCGACCATCTCCAAAAAGAAATCATCGTCATCAACGACTGCTCCACTGACGATACCGCAGCCGTAGTCGGTGCATACATCGCACAGCATCGGGCCCAGGCCTACCTGCGCCTTCTCAACCACGAGGTCAACCAGGGCAAAGGCGCTGCCTTGCACACCGGCATCGCCGCCGCTAGC
>CAYVAP010000112.1:0-6268 GCA_964449365.1 uncultured Bacteroidia bacterium | reverse complement strand
ATCATACAAGATGCCGACCTCGAATACGACCCTCGGGAGTACAACCTGCTGCTGCGGCCTATGCTCGAAGGCTTTGCCGACGTGGTCTATGGCTCGCGCTTCCGCGGCGGTAAGCCCCACCGGGTCCTTTTTTTCTGGCATTCTATCGGCAACCAACTGCTCACCTTTCTCTCCAACGCCATGACCGGCCTCAACCTCACCGACATGGAAACCTGCTACAAACTCTTTCGCCGCGACATCATCAAGGGGCTGACCCTGCAGGAAAAACGCTTTGGCTTCGAACCCGAAGTAACCGCCCGCGTGGCCAGGGTGCCAAAGGTCAGGATCTACGAGGTAGGCATCTCCTACTACGGCCGTACCTACGATGAAGGCAAAAAAATCGGCTGGCGCGATGGCTTTCGCGCCATTTACTGCATCTTCAAATACCGCTGGGTAGGGCGCTGATCAGGGTTCAGCGTTTGTCGTTCGGGATTCCGATCCCGCTGACAGCATCGCATAAGGGTATTCAACGGACCACCTGTGCGAACGACATGCGGAATACGGTATGGGGTCGCCAGTAGGGTAGGGATTTGGGCACATAGCGCCTCACATTTAGCTGAGTGCTAAACATCTGTCTATCAGCGCTTAAACCTACGAACCAATGCCTGCGAACTACGAACTCGTTTCACTAGCAACCACAAACTAACCACTACCCCCCATACCATCCTTCCGGCTGAAACTGATAGCTACCCTTTTCATCTCGGGTAAAGAACAGCAGTTGCAATCCGTTGGTGAGCAGTAAGTGAGGAGCCTCGAGCACCGCGTTGTAGCGGGCGATCTGATGAAGGGTAGCCTCCGAAAGGGCAACCTCCGGCGCTTTGCATTCCCCCAAAACCAGGGGCTGGGCCTCGGCATCGAAGACCACCACGTCAAAGCGCTTGCGCAGTTGATGGTAATGAATGGCTTTTTCTACTCCGATCAGGGAGCGGGATATGCCCCGGCGCTCAATCAAATGATGCAGCAGGCGCTGCCGCACTTCTTCTTCAGGCTGAGCCCGCACCCATTTGCGGCGCACGATATCCCAGAGCCAGGGCTTCCCTTCCCTTTGCTCGCGTCGCAGCTCGTGATCTCGTAAGGCAGGATGCCATGCGATCATTTTTCCAAGCTCAGTCCTTGTTCCCTTTCCGGCTCGGCCGCCACGTACTGCTCGACCACGTAGCCGTGTCGGCCTTGCCAGGCCAGGGCCAGAGAGTCTGGCGTCAGGGCCCGAATCTCATGGCGAAAATCACTCTCCCGAAAGGTTTCTCGCGTAGCCCGCGGCCCATTGAGCAGGGCCAGGCGCGCGCTTTGTGGCCCCATGCGCCAGAGGCCACTTTCGGATTGTTTTCCTTCCTCCCGTTGGTAAAGGCCATCTTCGTGAAAAATGAGCCAGCGGGAGGCTACCTCCCGGCTGGGGGGCATGGTAGTGCCACCCTGGTAGGGGTCGACCGTGCGTACCCAACGCCAACGACGACAAAGCAGCTCTCGCCGTGCTGCCATATCGTGGATGGGAGCCACCTGTCGCAGCCCGAGTTTGGCCTGCGAAGCCTGCGGCTCTTCGTGCGAAAACCAGTAAACGGCAGCAACGGTGAGGCCAACGGCTAGCGCCAAAATCTGCCAGAAGGATCTGTTCATGAGAAGAGGATTAAAAAAAGTCAGGGGCCACCGGGCCGAGCCTGCTGCAAGCTATCCTTGCGCTTTTGCACGAGCCACCAGGCGCGAAATTCGGACATCGCCAGCGGAAACCAAAGGTCCGCGCAGTCGAGTTGCCGATTGAGGCTGTCGGAGGGTAGCGTGAAGCTAGCTCGCTGCCAGGCTTCGAATGCCGAATCGGCCAGCACACGCTTGAAAAAGCTGCCCCAAATGGGCAGGGCCGTGGCGGCCCCTTGTCCCCGCAGCATGGAGCGAAAATGCACTTGCGGATGATTGGCCCCCACCCAGGCCCCAGCCAGTAGATCTGGCGTCGCACCGATAAACCACCCATCGGTCTGGGCTTGGGTGGTACCAGTCTTGCCAGCGATGTCATTGCGCAGGCCAAACCGCGTGCGCAAGCTGCGCGCGGTGCCCTGATTGACGACGTTGCGCAGCATGAAGGTGATCAGGGCCGCTGTCTCGGGCTTGAGCACAGGCTCAAAGTCAGCCTCGGTCATGCCGTGATAGAGCTGCCGCCCCGCAGCGTCTTCGATGCGTAAGATACTGATCGGGCGCAGCGACGTACCCCCGTTGACAAAAGCAGCATACACCCTCAGCATCTCCGCCAGTGAAGCCTCCGCTGACCCCAGAGCGATGGAAGGCACCGCCGGAACATCCTCATTCACCCCGAGTTGGCGCGCCAAATCGACCACCCGTTGGGCACCGACTTCCATCAGCAAATTGACCGCTACCACGTTGACCGACTGCGTGAGGCCCCCTTGCAGGGAATATTCGCCGCCGTAGATGTTGTCGGCATTTTTGGGGGCCCAATCGCCGTATTCCTGAAAGATCACTCGCTCATTGGGGATGTAGGCGCAAGGGGCCATCCCTCCGGCTAGGGCGGCAGCGTAGACCAGCGGTTTGAAGACCGAGCCAGTTTGGCGACGCGAGGTAACGTGATCATACTGAAACCAGCGGTGATCGATGCCACCTACCCAAGCGCGCACCTGCCCGCTGTTGGGGTCTATGGCCATGAAGCCAGCCTGCATCATCAGCTCGTGATAAAGCACCGAGTCGCGGGGCGAGATCTCCATTTGCTGGGGCCCCTCCCAACTGAAGACGGTCATAGGGCGCGGTAGGCGCAGCAGCGAGTCAATGGTCGCGGGGTCGTAGCCTTGGTTTTTCAGTTGTAAATAATGCGGAGACTGCTTGAGGCTCAGATCGATCAGGCGACGAAACTTGCGAGAGAGATCAACGCCTCGCCAGTCGCGCTCAAAGTTGCGCTGGATGCGCAGCATTTGCTCGGCCACCGCTGCGCGCGCATGAGCTTGCAACTGGCTGTGCAGCGGGGTAACGATCTTCAACCCATCGCGATAGGGGTCCCAATAGCTACCCTCCGGTTTAGGGTGAGTCTTGGCCCAGCGCATCACCTCTTTGCGTACGTGGGCGAGGAAATATGGGGCAGGCCCGTCGTGGTGGCTGGGGTGAAAATAATCCAGCGCCACCGGCTCTCGGCGAAGGCTGTCGCATGCTACGCGGCTGAGGTAGCCATAGCGCTGCATTTGGCCAAGCACCACGTCGCGGCGCAGACGGGCAGCTTCGGGATGGAGGCGCGGGTTGTAGGTACTGGGCGCTTTGAGCATGCCCACTAGCAAGGCCGATTGGGTGATGGTCAATTCGCTACAAGAGCGATGAAAAAAACGCTGGGCTGCCGTCTCGATGCCATAAGCATTTTCGCCGAAAGAGACGGTGTTGAGGTAGTGCGTCAGGATCTTAGGCTTAGCAAATACCGCTTCCAGGCGCTCGGCGATGACGATCTCTCTGAGCTTATTGATCAGCAGGGAGAACGCTGGATACGACTGGCGAGGAAAGAGATTCTTGGCCAATTGCATGCTCAAGGTGCTACCGCCCCCGGCCCGCTCGTCGTCGAGCAAAATGGTCTTGAACAGCACCCGCAGCAAGCTCTGATAATCGACACCAGCATGCTCATAAAAGCGGATGTCTTCCGTGGCGATCAGCGCGTGGCACAAATGTTTTGGTAGCGCCTCATAAGCTACCGGGCTGCGTTCTTCGAGAAAAAACTTCCCGAGCAGTTGTCCATCGATGGTGTAAACCGAAGAAGCCGCCGCCGTAGGCAAAGGCCGCAACTCCTCGGGGGCTGGCAATAGGCCCAATGCCTCCCAACTTACCAGGCTGTGCAGCAGGGCCATCCAGCAAGTCAGGCAAGCTGTGAGGCCCACAGGCACACTTAGCCAAGGAAGACGGCGCAATTTTTTTCCCAGCCATAGCACTCCCTGCGAGAGTAATTGGCTCAACCAAGACCAGGTAATGCGCGAGGGAAGCATAGGAGATAGCAGGTAAGTAGGATACGAATCATAGGCCGCTCGACGTGAGCCATCTCTAAAGGAGACGATACTCCGTCTGTACAGACGAAGATACAGAATTTTGCGCATCTTGGCGGGGCAACATTTGAATCAAAAAACCTGTATCTTAGTCATTAAAAGACAGGAGGCCTCCCAACCCTCCCACCTGCCCGTTTCCTATCCTAGCCGTTTTGTCTCCAGATTCGACCATACCATGCGATTTTTAGCCTGTTTTTTGTTGTGTATACAGTTGCTTCCACTTTGGGGGCAAGAGGATGCCGATCCAGCCTTTACCCAAGGCATCTCCGCCAACGTGATGATCGGAAATCGCGGCAACGGGGTGGAAGTGGTGTACCATCGTGGCTCCCCGGCTCGACAGGTGACCATCGGGTTAGAGCTTCGGCAGGTGCGGGATCCGCGTGAAGCCAAGATCGAACCATTTCAATTTAGTGCTGACCGAGGGCGGCGCTATGTGTTCAATAAGCTCAACCGCCTCACCCTGCTCAATCCTATGATCGGCCTGGAATGGAGCATCATGCCTCACAGTACCCTCAACCTGATCGACCTAAAGGCAGGGGTACGCATGGGCCCATCTATCGGGCTGATCAATCCTTACTATCTCGAAATATGTCGTGGCATTTCAGGGCAACCCACTTGTACGCTGTCCACGGAGCCATTTACGCCTAGTGAGCACAACTTCTTCAACATCTACGGTCGCGCGGGCTTGCAGGCCCCGTTCAATCCTACGGTGCAAGTGGGGCTGAGCACGGCAGCTTACACGCTGATCGATTTTTCGGGCAACGACCGCAGCATCAAGGCGCTGCGCTTGGGCGTACACGCCGACGGCTTTGCCCAGGCCATTCCCCTGCTCGATCAGTCGGAAGACCTACAAAATCGCCAGCTCTTTGTCTCGCTATCGGCTGCCATCCAGTTTGGTACCCGCTGGTAAACAACAAATCCCTACTGGCGTAGTTAGTCAGGCAAACTGGATAAAAATTTTCGTATTTTTTGCTTCCGATCACACCATTAAGAAGACAAACCTATGTCTATAGCGGTAACCAACGACCTGACCGCCAAGAATCTGCCCGGCAACGGACCTCGCCCTAAGTGGTTGCGAGTGAAATTGCCTTATGGAAAAAGCTACACCGAGGTGCGGTCGATCATCGACAAGCACCAGCTCCATACCGTGTGCGAAAGCGCTCGCTGTCCCAATATGGGCGAATGCTGGGGCGCGGGTACCGCCACGTTCATGATCCTGGGAAATACTTGCACCCGCTCTTGCTCCTTCTGCGCGGTGGCCACAGGCCGCCCCGATACCTTGGACACCATGGAGCCTTACCGGGTGGCTCAGGCCGTCAAAAAGATGGGCGTCAAGCACGCCGTGCTCACCTCAGTCAACCGCGACGAGCAAAAAGACCGCGGCATGAACATCTGGGCCGAAACGGTGCGACAGATCCGACGCCTCTCACCCGAAACCACCCTGGAGACCCTCATCCCCGACGTGAAAGCCAACTGGGATGCGCTGGCCCTCATCACCGAGGAAAAACCCGAGATCGTCTCTCACAACATGGAGACCATCTCACGCTTGTACCGGCGCGTACGTCCGCAGGCCAAATACCAGCGCAGCCTGGAGCAGATCCAACGCACCAAAGACACAGGTTGTCGCACCAAGTCTGGCTTTATGGTCGGGCTCGGCGAAACCCCCGACGAGGTCTACGAGATCCTGCAAGACCTGGCCAACCACGGTTGCGACGTGGTGACCATCGGACAGTATCTACAACCCACCAAAATGCACCTGTCCGTAGAAGAGTTTATCCATCCCGACCTCTTCGAGCATTACAAACAGATTGGCTTGGAAATGGGCCTCGATTACGTAGAAAGTGGTCCGCTGGTCCGCTCTAGCTACCACTCTGAGCGGCATCTGTGATTCACCATCGCGAAGCATGCAAGATGATCGGCTCGCTGGTTGCAGCTCAACAGGAGGGGCTGGGCATTGGGTTCGCGGTTGAAAGTGAAAGGATAAAGGTTTTAAAAGTGAAAGGTTGAAAGTAAATGTAGCTGTTTGGGGCGGCCATTGAGTGAACCAATGTGGGGAAGTTAGCCTGTGCCGAAGCCCTCTACCCTGCCCCATTCATTCCCATTCATATTAGGCGAGCCGAACCCTAGCGGGGTTCAACCTTGGTAGCATAGATCCCGTGCCACACGGGCCGACTCCAGCGGGGTTGTACCCCAAGGGCCCGGACCACGAGGAGAGG
>CAYVAP010000111.1:0-10253 GCA_964449365.1 uncultured Bacteroidia bacterium | reverse complement strand
CTACCGCCTCTTCGTCAAGGACGGTATCAAAACTGGTCGGGTCAAAACCGATGCCTCCCTGGCCGACTACGTCTTCGCCGATGACTACGAATATCCCAACCTGCCCGAGGTCGAGGCCTTCGTACAGCAGCACCGCCACCTGCCGGGCGTGATCTCGCAGGCTGAGGTGGACGAGGCCGGCGGGGTAGAGTTGACTGCCTTCACGGTGCAACTGCAAGAGAAGCTCGAAGAACTCTACCTGCACACCATCGCGCTGGAAAAGCGGGTGAAGGCGTTGGAGGCGGAGCTAACTAAAGCCACCACCCAAGAATAACCCACAGAAGGGCGGGGCGTACCATCCTGTATGCCCCTATTTCCCTTCTTTCTATCATTTACACAAATTGCCATGAGAAATCTGTTGTTGCTCACTGCTCTGCTCGGCCTGCTGGCCTGGAGTGGGTGTAAGAAGCCCTGCGAAGACCCCACCGACCCGGACTGCGAGAACTACGATCCGTGTTATGTAGCCAACCCTCTCAGTCCAGACTTTTCCATAGAAGAGGTCGTCGGCATCACTTTGAAGGCTTCATTTTTTACCGATACCGTACTAGCCAATGGGTTTTCATCCGTACGCTTCACTGCTATGCACGGATACCAGTCCTACTCCTGGCAAATTGGCACCGATGACCGAGAGTTTACCGATCGGGTGGTGAGCCTACAGTTTATTGATCCAATTGGGACCATATCCGTGCGCTTAATCGCGAAAAAGTACGACTGGCAGCTAGACCCGATTTGTCGTCCTGGCGATGACGGCCTCGATACGATGGTCAGACAACTGACGGTGGTTAAACGCAAAGAAACCCGCGTAGAGGGTACCTACTTTGGTCGGGTGGAAAGGAAAAATGGGGTGAGCGATACCCTGACTGTGAAGGTTGATTGGCGTACGCCTGACTCTGTTTTATTTCCTAATGGAATGGTCTCTATAGATAATTTTCCCCGAGGTTGTGTTGATGATACACCATACGGGTCTTATCAGGACGTATTTTACGGGTACACTGGCTTCAGCTATGTGGGAGGTACCTACCCAGACACCTGCTTCAGAATCAGGGCAATCGGTGAGGTACATGCAGGCCGGGATAGCCTCCTGGTTGCTTACACCTTGATGCAAGACCGCAGCGACACCTTGACGTTCAGAGGGCGTCGCGTCCGTTAATTCCATTCATTTCTTACAAAAGCAATTCTATCATGCTATCTATACACCTCAAGCTCAGCTTACTGCTGAGTGGGATGCTCATGGCCTGTATTTCGCTATTGGGTCAGTGCGACCCGACCCAAATCACCACCGACCCGGATGCGCCGTTTAACCCGGAAAATCCAGCCAAGGAGAATACTTTTTTTGATTGGCGACAGCAGACCTTCTCGCTGTATCAGACCATCGACAATGTATCCACTACTTCCAACCCTCCTTCCCCTTTTTACCAAATTGGCAATGCGGAAGTCGTACATCTTTACAACTCAGAGGATTACAAGCCAGAAGATGGATGGGAGCTAATCGTTAGAAACTTAGGCTACAAGGACGATGGTACCACCTGGGACGACCTCTCCAATCCTTACATTATCCTCTACAACCGCTTTCATGGCCTGATGCGCTGCTTTGTCATCATTGGTCAGCGGGAGGCCGATTACAAGGCCATATCTTTCGAGCTAAGCTTTCAAGATGCAAGGAACGTTCAAACTGCTCTTTTTCAAAACCTAGCTCCCTTGGTCGAACCGGTAAAGGACTTTGACAACTCGATATCAAGTTTGGCTGGGATCAGCGAATTTATCCAAGAACCCAGAAAGTGGATGATGGCCGAATTTGAGATGGCCTATGACCCTTGTACTTGTAACGATGACTCAAAGTTGTTACTAGAAGTCTCTTTGGTCGATACCGCTCAAATCGTCATGTCAGGCTCGAGCGAAGGGCAAATTGTGGATGTCAAAGACAAAACGGGAGGTTCCGGGAAGAAGGCTACGGATTTTTCCTCAGCTTATGGCAAAGCCGACAAAGCCATCAAATCGGGGAAAACGCGCTACAAAAATCTTTCAGATTTTTCTGACAAGGCGTTTAAGTTTGTGGGAGACACCACAGATTTCAAAGAGAAAGATAAGATCCGTAGAGGAATCAAGAAGTTAGGAGAGGGGCTGCTTCAAAGTGATAGTGGGGTCTCAAAATTCCTAAAAGATGGGCTTCGGGCTCTTCCCTATGTGGGGGCCGCCGCCAGCGCAGTCTACTCCCTGGTGGCAGGCGGCAACAGCAGTGCCCCACAAAACGTAAGACTCGCCCCCATGGCCACCTCGAGTCGAATAAGCCTGAGTGGCATCATAACCACAGATAAACTGTACAGCACAATCATTTTTAACAATCCTGGCTCACCGCAAGCAGGAAACCCAGGAGACCTTTACCCTTACTATGACGAGGTGTTGGGTGTGATGAGCCTCCTTCGTCGTCCTAATATAGAAGTAGAAAAGTATCAATATGAAACAGATTTTTCCTATGACGATCAAGCGGGGAATTACGAACTTTACGAAAGGCGTATCTATCAGGTGGGATTAGAAGGGGACGTTTTATATGCAGTTAATCCTGCTACCGATTTTGACATGTCCCACCATGACATGCTGGGCGCTGTATTCGTAAGAATTCCCATTCGTAAAGCAAAGGATGTAAAAGGACTCATACAAGTCCGCGATTATTTATACCGCACCCCCTACCTCCCTTTCAGCTGCCTCAATGGCTATCGTGGAGAATTCAGGTTGGATGGCGATATTAATATTTTATCCAATTACCCTTTCAAGCATCCAGAGGAGACTTACATTCAAATTATAGCTAACCTGAAGCGCAGGGATGACCCCGAGGCCCAAAATGTCATATGGCAAAATACATATCGCGCCAATATGAATTCTCAAAGTAGAAGTGCTGCAGGCCCGCTAGACATACCCGCGCCTTCTTATCCTAACCTACTGGGAGAAGACGTGACTTTAGGCGGGAACATTGCTGGCAATACTGACTTGTATGCTACTGATTCTATCTTCATTAGCAGCAGTACCTCTTTCGGCACATCAGGTCCTATCAGGATTGTGGCTGGCAGGGTTATAGCCGTAGAAACCAACACTAGCATCCCTCCCAACGTGGAGTTAATCACAGGTGAAGTGATCCCTGTTTGCCAATCAGACCTCCCTCAAGCTACCCAAAGTCAAATCAATAGTATTTGCACTTCCTCTACTTACCTGAGTAAAGCTGCATTAAAAAAAGAAGCTTCCCATCCGAGCCTCCAAAGAACCGCTTCCCTCTCCCTCACCGCCCACCCCAACCCCACCGCCGACCGCCTCACCCTACGCTACACCCTGCCCACTGAGGCCCGCGTCTCCCTCACCCTCTACGACCTCACGGGTCGCCCGGTGCTGCCCATCCAGACCGAGGTGCTGACCAAGGCCGGGCCACAGGAGACCAGTGTGGACCTTAGCGGCCTCGCCGCAGGCATGTACCAAGTGGTGCTGCAAACCGACGAGCAGCGCCAGGGTGTGAAGGTGGTGAAGACGGATTGACAGAGAAAACAGCGATACACAGACCCGGAGATACGCAGCCACGCCATGATCAACGGATGTCCCTCGCTAGCACTGGCTGGCGGGGGATTGCTCGTGGATGGGGGGACAGCAAACGCGCCTATCTGGCCTAGCGGATGGGAACTGCTCTCAGAAAAACCGAGCGCGTGTGCCCCAAACCTCGCATCCTTGCCTCATGTCGAGCTGCTGCGCATCCCCAACTCCCTCTACGACGTCGTCTTTCGCTACATGATGAACGACGAGAAGATCAGCTGTACCGATTGGGAGCGCGCTCCTGGGCCTGGAAGAGGCGCTGGTGCGACGATGGCTGGAAGGGTGATTGATTTCAGCCAGCCTGCATCTACCTTCCGAATCGCGAAATTCCCATTCCGAATTACCGCGACAGGTACATATTCCGCTCTTTATATGCCTTCTTGAAGAAGGGATCCTTGAGGTCCTTGATGAAGTAGATGGCCTCGCCGGTGGACTTCATCTCAGGCCCTAAGCCGCGATCGACGCCAGGGAAGCGGTCCCAGCTAAAGACCGGCACCTTGATGGAGTAGCCGTCCATTTTGGGCTGGAACTGGAAATCCTTGAGCTTCGCGCCGAGCATCACCTTGGTAGCATAGTTGACGTAGGGTACGCCGTAGCTCTTGGCGATGAAGGGCACCGTACGCGAGGCGCGGGGGTTGGCTTCTATGATAAATACCTCGTCTTCATGCACAGCAAACTGCACGTTGATCAGGCCCTTGATGTCCATGGCCAGGGCCAGCTTGCGGCTGATTTCTTCGACCTTGGCCACGATCTCCGGCTTGAGGTCGAAGGTCGGCAGCACCGCCATCGAGTCGCCCGAGTGAATGCCTGCCGGCTCGATGTGCTCCATCATACCCAGGAGGTATACGTCTTCGCCATCGCAGATGGCATCCACTTCGCCTTCGATGGCCCCGTCGAGGAAGTGATCGATCAGCACCTTGTTGCCTGGCACCAGGTTGAGCACCTTGATCACGTGCTTGGTCAACTCCTCGTCGTTGATCACGATGCGCATGTCCTGCCCGCCTAGCACGTAGCTAGGGCGCACCAGCACAGGATAGCCCACCTGATTGGCGATCTCGATGGCTTCGGAGGCCGAATCAGCCACCCCAAACTTGGGATACGGGATCTCCAGGTCGCGCAGCAGACCCGAGAAGCGCCCCCGGTCCTCGGCGCAGTCCATCATGTCAAAGCTGGTGCCCAGGATAGGAATGCCGTAGCGGTCGAGCTTTTCAGCCAGCTTCAGGGCGGTCTGTCCGCCGAGCTGTACGATCACCCCCTCGGGCTTTTCATGCAGAATGATGTCGTAGATATGCTCCCAAAAGACCGGCTCGAAGTAGAGCTTGTCGGCGATGTTGAAGTCAGTCGAGACCGTCTCGGGGTTGCAGTTGATCATGATGGTCTCGTAGCCCATCTCCTTGGCTGCCAGCACGCCGTGTACGCAGCAGTAATCGAACTCGATGCCCTGCCCGATGCGGTTGGGACCGGAGCCGAAGACCACCACCTTCTTCTTGTTGGTTACCACCGACTCGTTTTCGTCGTCGAAGGTCGAATAGTAGTAGGGCGTAGCCGCTTCGAACTCAGCCGCGCAGGTATCTACCAGCTTGAAGACGCGCTTGACGTTTAGCTCGCCGCGCCGCTGGAAGACCTCGCTCTCGAGGCAGCCCATCAGGTGGGCCAGTTGTCGGTCGGCGTAGCCGTTTTTCTTAGCCTCCATCATCAGGTCGCGGGGGATGTCCTGAATTGTATAGCGGGAGATTTCCTTTTCCAGGGCCACCAGGTACTCGATCTCGCGCAGGAACCACATGTCGATCTTGGTGGCGTCGAAGATGTCTTTGAGCGGAATGCCCAGGTGCATGGCGTCCTTGAGGTGGAAGACGCGGTTGTCAGAAGGCACCCGCAAGCTGTGCATGATCTCTTCGAGGTCTTGCAGTTCTTTGCCGTCGGCCCCCATGCCGTTGCGGTTGGTTTCGAGCGACTGACAGGCTTTTTGCAGGGCTTCGTTGAAGCTGCGCCCGATGCCCATCACCTCGCCCACGGCCTTCATGGAGAGGCCCAGCGTGGTATCGGCTCCGGCAAATTTGGCGAAGTTCCAGCGAGGGATCTTGACGATCACGTAGTCGAGGGTCGGCTCGAAGAAGGCCGAAGTATTTTGGGTGATCTGGTTGTTGATCTCGTCGAGGCGATAGCCCACGGCCAGCTTGGCGGCGATGCGCGCAATGGGATAGCCGGTGGCCTTGGAGGCCAGGGCCGAGGAGCGCGACACCCGCGGGTTGATCTCGATCACGATCAGTGCGTCGTCATTTTCGGGATTGACCGAAAACTGCACATTGCAGCCGCCAGAGAAGTCGCCCAATTCATCGAGGATGTCAAAGGCGTAGTCGCGCATCTTTTGGTACACCGTATCGGGCAGGGTCATGGCCGGGGACACCGTGATGGAGTCGCCGGTGTGGACCCCCATGGGATCGACGTTTTCGATGGTACAAATCACCAGCTTGTTGCCGGCGCGGTCGCGCATCACCTCCAGCTCGAATTCTTTCCAGCCAAAGATGGACTTCTCCACCAGCACGGTGTGAATGGGACTGGTTTGCAGGCCATAGTTGAGCAGGTTGTCGAAGTCTTTGGGGTCTTCGACAAAGGCCCCCCCGCTGCCGCCCAGGGTGTAGCTAGGACGAATGACCAGCGGAAAGCCAATGCGCTGGGCGATTTCTTTGCCACGCAAGAAGGAGTTGGCCGTCTCGGCGGGGCACACCGGCAGCCCCATGCGGTGCATCGTCTGGCGGAAGAGCTCGCGGTCCTCCGCCTTGTCGATGGCCGAAAAATCTGAGCCGATCACCCGTACGCCGTGCTTGTCCCAGATACCGGCCTTGTAGCAGTCCATGGCCAAGTTGAGGCCCGTCTGACCGCCCATGGTGGGCAGCACCGCGTCGATTTCGACTTCGTTGAGGATTTTTTCGATGGAGTCTGGTTCTAGCGGCAACAGATAGATATCGTCGGCAGTAACCGGGTCGGTCATGATGGTGGCCGGGTTGGAGTTGATCAGCACCACGCGGATACCTTCTTCCTTGAGAGCCAGGGCAGCCTGCGAGCCGGAATAGTCAAATTCGCAGGCCTGGCCAATGATGATGGGCCCACTGCCTATGATGAGGACGGATTTGATCGAGGGGTCTAACGGCATAGAGTTGGCGAATAGATTTCGCACAAAGGTAGTGGAATTGCCGCTAGGGGCAAACCAGATAGGGTAAATGGACGTGGGACAGTTTTCCTGTTTGAGGTGTTCAACCCGCAGCCCCCTCAAGGAAGCATTCAGACAGGGTTGAGCTTCGCTCGACCGAAGGAGGGATCCCTCTGGAGGAGGACACAGGGGGTAACTGGCAACTTATTCTACTGGACATGAACTTTTGGCGCGCTCGTTTTTGGACAGGATGGACAAGATGGACAGGATGGACAGGATGGACAAAATTAACCATTTAGCTGTCAGGTGCTTAGTAACGCGAGAAAAATAACTTCCCCCTTTTGAAAGGCGAATGCCTTGATGAGCAGCGGTTTATACTGTTCATTGATCCATGTTCATTGTTCACTGTTACTTAGGATCGTGTAAATCCTGTCTAAATGGATCGATGACCTCCAGTAGGATGCAATTACGCATTTCGGATGCGAGGCATTACGCCAAGATCGGCGTAGTCTTCAGCTTACCACCCTGCATCAGGCGCTCGGCGTGCTCGCGCATGGGCAGTACCTCGTAGCGCTGCTTCATGATGCGGAAGACGTCGTGCATCAGCTCGATTTTTTGCTGGGCCGGTACGCGCATGGCAGGGAAGAAACTCAGCCGCTCGGTGTCATCGCTGCCGAGGAAGTCCAACGGATGCAGCAGGATGGAGGGCTGTACCCCGGCCAGTTTACACATGGTGAGGGCCGTTTTCCAGTAGGCCAAAGCCAGCGCCTTGCTGTAAGTCCCCAAAAAGAGGATGTAACTGGCGTGGATAGGCACCTTGAAGAGGGGCATGGTGGTGACGGGGATCTCCAACAGGTCCTTGCCCTGGGTCTGCCAGGTGTAGGCTTTATTGGGGCGCAGGCCGTCCTTCCACGAGCCGAAAAGGCCCTTGCGGGTTTCGCGCTCTTCTTTGCTCAGGTTGCTGGTCATCAGGAAGTACTGACGCGCCAGCGGGTTGAGGATGTTGGGGAAGGTGGAGCCGTCATACTGATAGCCACGCTCAGCCAGCACCTTCAGCACCGTATCGGAAAAGCTGAAGCCCGGCCCGCGAAAGCCAAGGGGGCGCTCGCCGGTGGCCTCGCCGATATAATGCTCAGCGCGGGATAGCTCTTCGTGGACCTGCTCCTCGGAGTAGAGATGTAGCCACGGATCGTGGTGGAAGGTGTGGTTGCCCACCTCGTGTCCCCGCTGCGGAATCATGCGCAGCACCTCGTGGTTGTAGGTAAAGGCCGCATCCTGGGCCACGATGAAAAAGGTGATCTTGAGGTTGTGCTCGTCCAGCACATCCAGGAGGCGCGGCACAGCGTAGCTCAGGTAGCTCGGGTATTCTTCCCAACCGGCGTCGCCGTGGGTTTTCATGTACGTCCACTCGTCGTCGAGGTCAAGGGAAAGGCTGGCGATGGGCTTGGTCATATTCAGTTTTTCAGTGATCGATGAACGATAAAAATAAATAGGAGGGCAGTGATCAAAGAAGGTGATCGAGGTGATCGAAGAAGGTGATCGGGGGGATCGAAAGAGGTGATCGAAGAAGGTGATCGAGGTGATCGGGGTGATCGAAGAAGGTGATCGGGGGGATCATGGCTGAAACTACGAACCACCAACTTTTCACTTTCAACTTTCCACTCTCAGCTTTTCACTGATATTCGGAGCGTAACCGAGATGATATGAGTGATTGAGGCAGCGTTGGGTTGCGCAGTGCCATGGACTGTGGTATCGTTTGGCTTAGAGGCTATTGGGATTTCTCCTTTACGGCCCAAACTTGTTCTGCCACGAATACCTGGGATAAAGGGACCCAGGTATAAGTCTGAGTGCGTCAATTTTCCTCGGAATATCTCGATATTCTTCTCGACTCATAAATGGGCCCTTCAATCCCATTTATTCGTGGCCATCCTGCGTTTGACCTCGAAACACCAAAACCCAAAGAGCCTCTAAAGTTTGACGTCTTGGAGGGCTAGGGCAAGCTTCAAGGTTCTGTACACGATCATATCTGGCCTCAGGTGATTTTGATAGTAATGTTGATTCGCCTCCATCATCTCAAGCCTTTTAGCTGGATTTTTCACCAGTTCTAAAGTCTTCGTCACACAATCATCCGCATTATTGAAAGAGAGGTAATTTTTTCCGTCTTCAAAATCACCGGGAACTTGAAAATTCAATGGCTCAGATACGATCGCTCTGGTCTGGAGGTAGCGACATACTCTGCTAGTTTCCATCCAATAGAGCCATGAAGGCCTGTGGTAGCGATGCAGACATCCGACTGTTTTACTTGCTGAATGTATTTTCGTCTGATCGTCGACAAGTCTCTCGCGTACAGGCCATCAAGCCCCATCTGCGTAGCGTATGGATTGGGGATAATTCCCCCGACAAACTGGCTTCCCAACTCTCTCATCAGTTGCTTGACACATTCTATTCTAGTCTGGTTGATCGCATGATAGCTTTCGATCACTGCTTCCGAAGTCTGATTAGATGGATCCCATAATCTTACAGAGAACAAAACCTTGGGGTCATCTTTTACTGCGGGAGGAAAAGCTAGATGATGGGGGGAGGACACGTGCCTACTGTGCTGAATATTCATCAGGTGAGCAAACAAGCGATAGCGCTGAAGAAAGGCATACAACTTTGACCTTTTATCAGGTGCGAGAGAGACCTTTTCATTCAAACTACCTGGCTCAAAAGCAGCGTAATTCAGCCCATAGGGCAAAAACTTTGTGTGATGTGGATGTGATTGTAAAGTCGCATGGTCAAAGCTTCTTTTGAAGTAAAAGTCAATGTCGTCGAGGTCAATATCTTCACTCAAACCTTTTCCATCAAACATCTCATACACGACCTTTACCCCATTGACGATCGCCCACAGCACAGGCCTTGCTTTATACTTTGGCCCGAAATCTGGATGCTTCTCATAAGAAACCGTGACTAACCCTTGGCGTCTGAGCATTTCAATGCCGGATAGAATCTGCTGCAAATGAATGCTAAGGGATCTGATGATCAGGTGGCAATGAATGGGATCCTTCATCATAATAAAAGCATAGGAGTTACGACTTAGTAACGCGAGAAAAATAACTTCCCTCATTCGGCTAGAGATCTCGTTCTAGATCAAGGAGGGATAGTGAGATGGTGAGATCCTGAGATAGTCAGATAGTCAGATAGTGAGATCCTGAGATGGTGAGACTTTGGGACGTACAATCTCTTAGTCTCGACCTCTCAAACTCTCAATCTCTCGACCTCCTATCTTCAGGCGAAAAAGGCCAACTTATTTTTTGAGCGTTACTTACTACACATTTTTATACGCGAGCCGTGCCGATTGGGCAAGAATAAGATCGGCACGTTTGTAGTTGTTAAAGAACTTACCTATATGAAAGGATCATAGGGGTTTCGACACAGGCAGGCCAACTCCTCATATTCTCACTAGTGCCTTCGGAATTAAGTAATTAACCATTCGAAATTCGCATAGAAT
>CAYVAP010000110.1:0-10284 GCA_964449365.1 uncultured Bacteroidia bacterium | reverse complement strand
ATGCGGAAAAAGATGCAGCGATCACCCATCATTCGTGAGTTGACAGAGCACTAGGCCAATACCTGCTCTAAAATCAGCTTCCCATCGAGGTTGCCTAGGAGAGCATCCGCCGCTCGCTCGGGGTGCGGCATCAGGCCGAAGACGTTTTTGCCGTCGTTGCAAATGCCTGCGATATGGTCGAGGCTGCCGTTGGGATTGGCCTCGGAGGTAGAGCGACCTTCGGCGTCGCAGTAGCGAAACAGTACCTGATCGCCATCGAGAAGGGCCTGATGGGTTTCGGGGGAGCAGTAGTAGTTGCCTTCAGCGTGGGCGATGGGCACCTTGTAAGCACGTCGTGGAAGGGTACGGGTGAGGGGGGCTGATTCGCTGACGGGCGTGATATAGGCGTTTTTGCAAATAAAATTCATGGACTCGTTGCGCAGCAGCGCACCGGGTAGCAGCCCTGCCTCGGTCAGCATCTGAAAGCCGTTGCAGATCCCGATCACGTAGCCGCCTCGCTGGGCATGGGCTGCCACCTCATTCATGATAGGCGAAAACCGCGCAATGGCGCCCGAGCGAAGGTAGTCGCCATACGAAAATCCTCCCGGCAACAGGAGCACGTCGCAGCCTTGGAGGTCATGCTCTTTGTGCCAAAGAGGGACGGCTTCTTGACCGAGATTTTGGCGCAGGGCAAAGATCAGGTCCTCGTCGCAGTTGCTGCCAGGAAAGGTGATGACACCGAATTTCATAAGAAATAGACTTCAAAGACGTAGACATCGAGGGAAGCCTCCGTCAGGGTGACGGGATGGCGGAGACGGGCGGCCCTTGTGGGCGGGAATATACGACAATCTGACCGCTTCGCTGGGCGCGATAATCGGCAAAAAGGCTCGGATACCGCTCTTGCATCAGGGGAAACCATCCTTGGGGATCGATCACGTAGCTTGGTGGCTGCTGAGCAAAGGCCCGAAAGATATCGGCCTCGGCTTCAGGGCGAGCAATCTCTTGTTGGTAGCCCGGCAGTACCGAAAATTTGTAGTAGGCCAGCCGAAAGTCTACGTACCGATTGACACAGGGTGCGTCCAGAGCCAGGTACCAATGCGGCTGATAGGCCATGATCCAGATACCTTTGGCTGCTTGCGCCGCGTCTAGGCTATGCGCTAGGGTAGCAGGCAGCGGCGCCCCGCGCTGCGGCGATCCATACAGCCAGGTCGGCGGCTGATCGGGTTGTAGCCAGGACATGGCCTCGGGAAAGCGCAGGCTCCAGCCGCTGAGGTAGCTCAGCAGCAGTAAGCCCATTCCAGTGGGCAGCAGCAAGATCCGCAGGCGTTGTGGCCATGAGAAAGTGAGGGTCAGGGCCGCATAAAATGCGACCGGGGGCAGCAGCAAGTGTACATCGGAGGGGTCCAGTCGACGCCACTTGGCCAGCAGCATCACTAGCCCCGCCACCAGCCATAGAGCCATCGCTGTCTCTAGCGATCTGATTTTGACCACGTACGAGAAAAACCGCAGCCGAAAGTGGACGAAACCCACGATGGTCAGGATTGTGATCAGTCCCCAGGTGCTAGCCAAACTGAGCAGCGTAGACTGACTGGTCAGCGGATAAAAGGCGGTACCCGTCACCCCCAAGCGCTGGAAATAGTAGCTCACCCCGATTTCTTCGAAGGCCCGCAAGTTGCCTTGCAGAAACAAGATTCCCATTAGCCCTAGCAAAACCACGATGATCCCGCCGAGGCCCGCCATCAGCTCGTCCAGACGAGCGGTGCGCAGGATCAGGTAGGCCAGTGCAGCGCCCGCCAACAAAAAGACGGCCTTGTAATTGATCAGGGCAGCCAGGGTAAGCAGAGCTCCACTCTGAAACATCAAGCCATAGTTTCGGGCGGGCACCTCGCTCAGAGAGAGCAACCCATTGAAAGCCACCAGGATGGGCCACATGGCCAGCAGCTCAGAGCTCATGTACAAGCTCGACCAAGGCATTGAGGCCAAGACCGCCAGCAAAATCCCGGGCAAGCCTTCATAGCGACGCAAGACCCTGAAGCGCCCCACCACGCCATTGAAATAGATCGCGATAAGATAGACCCAAAGCAGGGTAAAGAGGCGCATTCCCGTCATAGCACCGCGCCCAAAGAGCCACATAAATACCTCATAAAACCAGATATGCAAGGGGGGGCCGGCGTACCAAGCTCCTACGTAAAGTGGCCCTTGGACCATGGCGCGCTCGGCCACCAGCAAGCTCAGCGATTCATCAGCGTGATAGTACCCTGCCAGAAAGGCTGGCCACCGCAGAAGGGGGATCAGGATCAGCAGCAGCAGATGTACAGAGGGCGGCGTATTGGCGAAGTACTTCAGCATGAGGGCAGCGAAGAGGAAGAAACAACAAACGTATCAAACGCCTTCATCATCAGGAGCGCGCGTCGACTCCGTCTTCTGAGTGGGAGGTTGGTCCTGGGCCAGGGTAGGCTTGATCACATACTCTTGCAACAAAAGGCGTGCATCGGCCCATAGCATCGAAGCACTCACCAAAAATATTCCCATCAATAAGCCACCGATAATCCCCAGCACAGCATGGAGTATGAGATTGGCATGGGTCACAGGATAGGGCGGCATGGGGGGGTCAATGACCTGAATCACGGGGACATCGCGTTGCTGCTGCGCGCGGGCCTGCTCCTGACTGGCATAGAGCGAGACATAGAGCTGCGAAAGAATGTTTTGCTTAGACTGTAGCTCGGCAGGAAGAATTTCATCGCGGGCAAACAGTCGAAATCGCCCCTGATCCTGGCTGCGCGCCAGGGCATAGTTGACACTATCGAGCTTGCGCTTGATCGAGTCGGTCCGAGTTTGTAGAAAGCTGATGGTCTGCTGGGTTTTGCGCGACTTCTGATTGCTGTAATAGTACTTGAGCTGCTTGAGATACTGCTCGCAGATCAAGCCAGCCACTTCCGAATTGTAGTAGCTAAACCTCAGCTCGGCAAAGCCTGAGCCAGTAGTCCCAAGCGTCATACTCCGATTGGCCATGCTGCTAGCCGAGAGGATTTTCCGGTCGAGGGGCAGGTCCTTGAAGTTCGTTTCTTCAGAAAACAGCACATGATCCAAGTAGGAAAACAAGGAGCTGTAGGGCGGATGGTACTCCTCGATCAGATCGGCTACCAAGACCCGCTCCCCTTGAAAGTCTATCGAATCGGCCACCAGACTGCGATTGAGGCTACGGCTAGCTAGCAGCCCCTTCATGTAGGTCATTTCGCTCTCGTTCTGGTTGATACCAGAAAAAAAGAGCGGAATATTCGCACCGTCGGTACCCGATACATTTTTTTCAGACTCGGGGTGAAAGGTCGTTTGAGCGGTGTAAAACGAAGGTTTAGACCATCCATGTAGCAGCATCACTGCGGTCAGGATTAATACCGAGAGAGCAATCCAATACCATTTGGCCTTCAGATTGGCCAAGTACTCTTTAAGTCGTTCAATGATCGCAAGCAAATTCACAGCGAAAAAGCAGGTTAATTGGAATTGGAGCCTTGCTCGAGGGTGCGGTCGAGCAAGAACAGGAAGGTGAGGATGGAAGTGGCACCGGCCAGGGTTTCCTGCACATTGATCTTGAGGCTGTCGAAGATGTTTCCCTCGCTTTTGGGCGGCTTGGCCGCAACCTCGATCACAGCTCCCTGCTCGATTTTGGGATACTTATGAAAGAAGAGAAAGCCCTTGACGCTGCGCACGGTCCCATCGGCGTAGGTTACGGTAGAATGGCGCTTTTTGGTACGGCGCGCAAAACCACCGGCCTGGTTGACGTAGTACTTGAATCTGCGCTTGCGCTTTTCGAAGAGCACCTTCACGTCGGGGCGCAAGACATTGCCCTCGATGGTAACCACATCGACGCGCGGGGGGATATAGAGGGTATCTCCCTCCAGCAATGGAATATTGTACTTGGAATTGGGCCGACGCAGGGCCTTTTGCAGTTTGATGGCAATAGCACCGACCTCTGGTCGCTTGATCGAGGCCCCCTCCAGGTAGGCCAATTCCGTTACGCCTCCGGCCCGCGCCACAAATGAGCTTAGCGACTCGTTGCGTTTGGCCTTGTGATACTCGCCGTTGACCAGCACCTCCCCTTGTACGAACACACTTTCTTGCAAGTCAAAGTCCGGGTTTTTGCGCACGATCATCTGATCGAACGCATTGACCTCGATGCGGTCTAGGGTGCTATCCTCCTGCCAGTTTTGATCCACCCGAATGGTGCTGATCACGATCGGGACTGGCACCACCTCGCCCGTGCCCGAAAGCACCTCTACCACTCGCGAGAGCTCGACCCGCTCGAAGTCGGCCTCCACTTTGAAGCCATCGGCCATGTAGATCAGGTCCTTGACCGTCATGTTGGGGGCCATTTTGTATTGTCCCGGCGAATTGACCAGCCCCTTTACTTCCACAAAGCCCGGCTCGAAGAAGTCTTTACCTGAGCGAATCACCACCCTGTAAAACTCATCCATCATGATGCTATCGGCCACCTCGCTGGACTGCCAATCTTTCCCTTCGATCTGGACCCGGACCAGCTCCTTTTGCTGGCTGCGAGTGTTGTAGTTGCCCCGCTCTTGCAGGGGGATATCGCGGTACAGCTCGATCTCACTGATGTCGGCGCTGTCGGTAAGGCCACCACTGAGGTAAAACACATCCTTGAGGCTCATGCCGCGCTGCAATTGGTAGTAGCCCGGCTGCCGCACCGATCCATCGACTTCGAGATAGCGAATGCTGAGAAAATCGTATTGAGAATAAATCTTCAAGCGATCAAAGCCATACACCAGCATGGTGTCCAGGGTGGGATCATCCTCCCAATTGTCAGAAACCGAAATGCGACGCACCACCTCTGGGTTGTAGCTATCAGTGCTCGAGGTTTCGGGTGGGCCCTGAGCGGCTGCAACTGCGGCTGCGCCGTCGCCCCCCCCATCCGCCGCCTGATCGGCCGCTTGCATATCTGTCCCTTCCATCTGCTCACTACCGCCTGAGAAATCTTCCCCCTGCCGCTCATCATCCCGAGGGATGTAGTAGTTTTCTGCCTTAGTAATGATCGAAAGCTCCAGGTTGTTGAGGTCGGCGTCTTCCTTAGGCCCCCCTACCATGTACAGCAGGTCCTTGACCGTCATAGAGGGGAAGGTCTGAAAATTACCAGGGCTGCGCACCTCCCCTTCCACCTCGATGTATCGCTCGTCGCGTAGGTCGGTCTGCGAAAAGATCTGAATGGCATCGAAGTACTGCAGGTCGATGTTGTTGACATCATCGGCGTTAGCCAATTCGCCCTCAATGTCGTAGAGCCCCGTGAGGTCGAGCGGCACATAGAGCACCTCACTGGCCCCAGGCACGATCCGCACCACGTAGGCCCGCTTCAGATAGGCATCGATGCCAAGGCCCCCGGCTCGCTCGATGATGTCGCTGATCCGCTCGCCCGGTTGGAGCTGATAGGTACCGGGGTACTCCACATCGCCGTAGATCTGCACGATGTTGTACGCGCCCATGTTCACATTCTGGATGATCACCCGATCGCCTGAGCCCAAGCTGTAGTCTTTGCGGTCATTGCGCAGGATATCTTCCAGCGAAAAATCGACCAGTACCTCCCGCCCCTTCTCCAGGCGGGCTACCTGTGCCTTGACCATCATGGCGTCGAATTTGAGCCCCCCGGCGTAGTAGAGCAGCGCCTTGAGGTTTTCGCCGGGCTTGAGCTCGTAGGCCATAGGGCGCTTGACCGCCCCCGAAAGCTCCACCACCTGGTTTTGTAGCGGCACGTGGATGAAGTCACTATTCCGCAAATAGATCGGCTCGTTCTTGCCTTCGATCAGGTAAGCATACAGATCGAGGGTTTGCACGATTTTGCCATTGCGCTCGATCTGAATGTTGCGCACCGTACCGATCTGATTGATCCCTCCGGCTTGAAACAGCGCATTGAAGGCCGGTACCGCCGAGTTGATGCGATAGCTACCGGGGCGGCGCACCTCCCCCACGATGTTCACATTGATAGAGCGGCGATCACCCGTGAGGCGGATCTCGATCGTCGCGCGGTTGGAGACGATGCTGCGATAGCGCTGAATGAGAACCTCCCGGGCTTGGCCCAGGGTCATGCCCCCCACATACACCTTACCGATGTATTGACGCAGAACCGATCCGTCTTCTGCGACCGTCAAGGTCTCGAAGAGCTCACTCGGGCCGTACACCGTTACCCCAAAGGCATCGCCAGGTCCGATGATGTATTCGTCGGGGGGGGTGAGCGCCTCATCGGCCATGAACTCGCTGCCGCTGCCCTCAAACACGTGATGCCCAAACACATTCTCCTCGATGTCAGGGTTCAAATTGATCTCATTGATATCCTTGGGCTTATCTTCATAGCCTGCCTGCTCTTCGGACAATACCTCCTCGGCACCCTCGATTTCGATATCTGGGCTTTGAGTTTGCCCCGACCGGTCAGGGTCAGGAAATTGAGAACCCGCATTGGGGCGAAGGGGCTGGGTAGTACCGGGGCGTACCCCGCTGAAAGGGTCCATCGCCGGATCGCTGCCATTACCCCCCGATGGAAGGGTAGGGATTTGTTGCATCCGCTGCTGAAAGTTGGGAAGTTGTCCCCCCGGCAACAGCGACGAAGGGATGCTCGGTCGGGAGCCCCCGTCGGCTGGGTCCTGGCCCCAAGCCAAGGCTGGCAGCAAGCAGAGAGCAAAAAGCCAAATATTCCTTCCAGAGAACAATGGTTGCATAGCAAAGATTAAGGAGGGTCGCCTAAAGGTAGCGGTTTCGACAGAAGAGAACGCAGAATCCCTTAGATTTTAACGGCGGCAAACTCAGCAGCAAAGGTAAAGAATCTCAGCAAATTACCATCCCTGCTCGAGGGTCGTGTCGGGTTGCTACTAAAAATGTTCAACTCAGGAAAATTTTGAGCTGAGGGTTGAATACAGCAGCTAAAGAAGCCTGGCTTACAAAGCTACCAAAAGTACTTTTTAATACAAAGTGAGATTAACCGCTGGCACTGCAACTGAGAAGAGAAAATACAAACAAGGAAAACGCTCTGCCTGGAACCCCACGCCGTATTTCGCCTACCGTTCACATGGATGAAAGTAACCATAGCCGCTGGGCACGGCCCCTGAGTGAGCCGACATGGAAGCTAGCCTGTGCCGAAGCCTCCTTATGCCCCTTCCGGATAGGTAAGATTTTCTCTACTTTGGTCAAAATCCTGGCGAAGCCGCATCCACATCCGCATCCACAGCAGACCAGCTCGTAAAATCTGCCCGCATCGCGGCTCGCTGCTCTGGCCCAAACGCCAAGGCTAGGGCTAGCGCCTCGGCGTTGGCGGCGGCATCCAGGTCGCCTGCCCGACGGGCAAATGCCGCATAGTAATACCACAAACGTGGATGCCGATCATTGATAGCCAGGCTATTGGTCAGGAGGGTGTACCCTTCGAAAGTTTTTTGCTGGGCCAGATACACCTCGGCCAGCAACAGGATGCTGCGACGATCGTAGGGATCGGCCTGCACCAGGGTATCCAACTGAGCGATAGCGGCAGCGGTATCGCCCTGTGCCAATCTGATGCGCGCCCACAAGCGGGCCGAGTCAGGGGCCAGATCTGCGCCAAATGTAGCACTATCGAGTTGGGCCAGTCCGCGCCCGGGCTGATCAGCACAAAGCCAAGCCCTCGCGTAGGCCATTCGCAGGCGAGGATCGCCAGGCGCTTTTTCCAGGCCCAAAGCCAGGTTGACCAAGGCCAGCGAATCGCAGTACCGATTGTAGATGCGCCCCAGTTCCAAGTAGGGCACCACTTCTGCGCCTTCTTCTGCCACCAGATCCTGGTATGTGCGCAGGGCGATGCTAAAGTACTCGGCACTGTCGGCGTAGCGCCCCAGTCTCACCCGCTCATCGATGGTCAGGGTACTTAGGTCCCACTCCGCTTGCGCATAGAGCGGCTGCCCTACCGCACTGAGCAGCAGCGCAATCTCACGCGAGCACTCTTCATAGAGCGCTTCAGATCTAGCGCGCAGCACGGAGAGGGAATCATTGCCCGCCGCTAATCGACCCAGATCGATATCCATCTTGGCCGCGTAGAGCCAGCCGCGAGGATCGCCGGCTTCTCCTGCCCGCTCAAAGTAAACCTGGGCCAACTCGGGCAAGTCTTGCTCATAAAAGTGAATACCCACCACATAGTTTCCGATGGCCGCATAGCCTGGGTACTGATTGGCGAGAAACTGCATGCGGCTCAGGGCATAGGCCACCGAATCATCGCGTAGCATTTGGTAGGCATCCAGCAGCAAGGCATCGGGCGCCTGCGCTTCGTCGGCCAGGCGCTTGAGTTGGGCCCGATCTGCTGGGCTGGGCGACTGATCGATGTGAAGCAACTGATAGTTGTAGCTCAGGAGGGGATCGCGATAGCCGTACGGCTCGGGATCGGGCAGAGCCAGCGAATCACCCGCCGCCAATTGGTACCAACTGGCGCTGATCAGCGTGGCAGCCCCCGGATCGGGGGTTTCCAGGGCAGCTCGAAAAAACGCACGGGCATCTTCGGGGCGCTGATATTGCCAGTAGAGCTGGGCCAGGTTGCTGTAGACGGGTCCGAGGTCGAGGTCAGCCAATAGGGCCTTCTGGTAGGCTGCGATGGCCGAGTCGGGTTGCTGGCTTTTGAGGAAAAAATTGCCCAGACCATTCCAGAGCAGTGCATTGTCAGGAAAGCGCGCCACGCCTTCGCGTAGCACCTCCTCGGCCGCTTCGCCGGCTTGGCTGGCCAGCAGGAGGTTGGCCGCGTTGAGGTTGCCATAGGAAAAGTCAAAGCCCGCCCCGGCGAGGCGGTAGTGCCGCACGGCTTCGCGCAGTTGATCAGGATCGATCAGCAGCAGAGAGGCCAGGTTGTAGTTGGCTTTGGGGCTAGCCTCGGTGGCCCGCAAGGCGATTTCGTAGTGCAGCCGCGCGTCTTCCCGTTGATCTCGCAGCAGATAGCCATCGGCCAACTGTACAGCGTAGCTGTGAGGAAGCAAGCGTAAGCTCTTCCAAGACTCTACCCCCTCGGCCAGGATCAAAAAGATCAGCCCTATCAGCCAGATCGCTGCATAAGGAAAACGAGGCCCATTGCCCATCAGGTAGAAGCCATTGACCTTGTTGGCCAGCAAAAAGCGGTGATTGGTAAAGGTAAAAAACATATGCCCCAGGCCCACCGCTGCAAAGAGGATGACCGCCAGCCGCTCGATGGCATACACCCACACCGGATCGAAGCTCGCCGCAAAGAGAAACCACGTGCTCAGCGAAATCAGCGCCCAGGCGCTCAGTAGCAGGGTAAAGTTTCCCACGCTGCTCACCACTGAGCGCAGTTGGTGAAAGAGATTTTGGCTAAGAAAAACGGTGAGGATGCTGCTCAGGGCCAGTAGGTGGGCCGGGCGAAAGCTCAACTGAATCCCTGTGAGTTTGAGCCCCAAAAACTCATCGACCCAGCATAACATCACCACCAGCCAAAGCCCATAGATGGCCAGGATCCAACGCGGTGCCAGGCGGTGGCGAGGATTGGGCTGATTGGTCGCCGCGTAGATGAGCAGGTTGGTGGGTTCTTTGCCGATCAGGAGCAGAAAGAAGAAACTCACCATGGTCAGGAACACGAAGCTCTCTCCGCCCATCTGCTGCAGGGTGAGCCAGCCCTGAGTTTGGTAGGCGAGCCCGAAGAGAAAAGCCATCGAGCCTCCGATGACGAGCAGCCGCCCTGGGAGGTTGACCCTCAGGATGCGGCTTTGGAACAAGTAGGCCAATCCCAAAAATAAGAGGATGAGCCCAAACTCCAGCAGCCGCCCCCACCACGGATCGGGCAGCAGCACACTTGCCACCCCGGTGCTGTGCAAAAACAACCCAAACAACAGGTAAAACAAAAAAGCCCAGCGCGAGCTGATGCTGCTACTCACCGCCAGGATCACCGTCCAGCCGATCAGCAACAGGCCAAACGCCAACTGAAAGGGCAGCGCCTCGGGCCGCAACTGCGAGGCGCTGTACCCCACCTGCTGCCGATACACCCGAAAGGTGAGCGGAAAATCGCGGTAGGCATGCGACACCGTATCGACTGCTAACACCTCGGCGTAGGTCTCTGGCACCGATGAGACGGATAACGCCCAGTGATCGGGGCGCTCATAGACAAATAGCCACAGCCCCGCCGCAAAGACGATCAGTGCCATTAACCCCAAAAACATCCGCTTTTGAGTGAGCGTGAGCTGATAGTAAAAAAAATGAGGGGGCAAAAAAGGCAGGCGCTTGAGATCCATGAGCTAGTGCTTCGCATTCGAAATTCGTAATCAGGAATTCGTAATTGAAAGTGCTTCTGGT
>CAYVAP010000109.1:0-10287 GCA_964449365.1 uncultured Bacteroidia bacterium | reverse complement strand
TAAGTCATCTAGAAAATCCAGCCAACAACTATCGTGTACAACAATAGCGGACAAAACGAAAAACTGATTGGGTGAACCTACTCGGCCTACATCACCACTTTCGTCTACGTAAAGAAGATACATTTTACTAAAAAAAATTTTTATTAAAGTTTTGTTTATCAGCAAATTGGCTATGCTGACTAATAATATTTAGACATATCTTAGTTTGGTTTACTAAAAATACGAGCTATTTGCAGGTAAGTCTACAGCCATTTATCCACATTCCGTGGATAGTAAAAACATCTGATAGAGCTTTGATTTCTATACCGCTTTACCCCCTTTCACCCCATCGCCTCCAAGCTTTCCCGCAGTTGCCCTACGCTCTGGTTGGTCAGGGTGGCGGCCTGGTTGAAGCTGATGATCTCCTCGGCGATGCCGCGCAGCAGCAATTGGCGAAAACGGTGGGGCGGTTCCTCGCCGCGGTAGGCCCCGGGCTCGTCGTGGTAGTAGCCTTTGCTGCGATAGCCCCGGTTGAGCTTGGCGTAGGTGTAATCATCGATGATGCCGAGGGTTTTGGCCCGGGCAAACATGGCGGCGATGGAGATGCCCCAATACGCTTTGAGGATCACCATCTCTTGCAGGTAAAAGTGAAAGCGCTGCGGATGCATGGCCGCGCGTACCTGGCTGGCGGGCAACAACACAGCCCCAGCAAAGGTGTGGCAGAGGCGCTCCAGGTCTTGCTCGGGCATATCGGGCGGAAAGACCAGCAGGTGGTGGGCTAGCTCGTGCAGGGCAGTGAAGCGGCGGCGGCAGGCATCGAAGGTCTGATTGACCACGATGAGGCGCTGCCCGTTGAACTGGGCTTTCAGCCCGTCGAAGGTATCGGGGGCCTCCACCTCGATGACCTTGTAGCCATGTTCCTCCAGCATGACCATCACGCTGGGGATAGGGTCCTGCCCCAGTTGCCACTGGGCACGCAGGGCCTCGGCGGCTTGTTCTGCCTCGTCGAGGCCATGAATGAGATGGGGAAAGTCAAAGGCAGCGGGCTGCTTCTCCGCGCGCATGAGCTGCTCCAGCTCCAGGTAGCGACCCAAGGCATCGGTGCAGCGGGCCAGAATGGCCGCCTCGGCGGTCTTGCCCAGGCGACTGCGCTTGCGAAACTCCACCCCAGCCAGCTCGACGTTGACTTCCGGCTCCATGAAGAAAAAGTCCACTGGCACCTTCAGAGCCTGGGCCAGTTGGATCAGCACCTGGCTATTGGGGTAGGATTGGCCCTTTTCGTATTTGTTGAGGGCCTGTTTGCTATTGAGGCTGGGCAGTTGGTTGGCCAGTTGCTGCAAGGAAAGGCCCGCCATCTTTCGAGCGGCTTTGAGTCTTTCTGCGAATAGATTGACCATGTTGGTTGACGATTTTGATTTTTACATACTAAACGTCAACGAAAGCGGCTTGTTGCAATTGCCCCTAACATGCAGCTCTTTCATCAGCGATCAAGGCGATTTCGCTTACATTTTGCTGCATGTTGTTGGTTGGCATAAGGGTACCCCTACCCTTAGCGGTTATCCCCCTGTGTGCCGCTGGTTTCCGACTGGCCCCCTCTGCTTCCCCTGCCTGAGCGGCTTCTGCCCCAGGCCCTGACCTCACGCCGCGGGATATCGACGATATGATCGCTTTTATGCAGGCGCTCACCGATACGGCAGGGCTGACCGTAGCGGCTGCCGCGCTTTCCGGATTCTACGGGGTGGAATGAATGAGTGGTGGGAGGAGCGTACTGAGAGTTGTAGGGCTGATTCGTGGTTCGTGGTTCGTAGGGTTGCCCCGCAGGTTCAACCCCCTACGTAAGCTAACATGAGAGTGCTTCGCATTCGAAATTCGTAATCAGTAATTCGTAATTTCCGCAGGCACTAGCCTGTCCTAAGTAAGCCATATGGGGGCTGGCGAGGCACCTGAGTAAGCCAATATGGGAGGCTGGCGAGGCACCTGGGTAAGCTACTATGGGGGCTGGCGAGGCACTGTGTGCCGAAGCCTGCTCCATTGCTCTGTGTACCCAAGTTGTAGCCCCATGAGGATTTCTGGGGCCGAGATGTAGCCATGATGTAGTAGCTGATAGCCATAATCATTCCTCATGGAGTAGATTGCTTATGTAAGATCGGTGTCTTATTTAATTACCGATCCGTGAAAGATCAAAAGTCTTTTGCGACTCACATCCTACTACTCATTTATGAAACGATTTATCCTTTTGCTCTGCCTGGTAAGCACCATCCTGTGGCTACCTGCTCAGAGCCTACCCATTGACTTCGAATCGAGCCCACTGACGTGGTCAGACTTTGGAGGCGGAGAAGTAACCACCATCGCCAACCCTCAATCAGGCGGGATCAACACCAGCGCCAATGTCGGCCAAATGGTCAAGAACATGGGCGAGGTTTTTGGCGGAAGTGCTCTTCAACTGGCAGCTCCCATCAACTTTTCGACCGGCCAACTCTTTACCATGAAAGTGTATTCGTCGCGCGCAGGGGTGCCGGTCCTGCTCAAGGTCGAAAATGCAAACAATGATGGGATCTTTTTCGAGCAGGAAGTAACGGTCAGCGCAGCCGACACTTGGGAAGAGTTGACCTTTGACTACTCGCAGATCGATCTCACTCAAGCCTACTCCAAGGTGGTCGTAATCTTTGATAACGGGACGATGGGCGACGGCTCAGCCAACTTTACCTTCCTGTTCGACGATATCGAGCTATCTGGCGGTGGCGGCGGCGGTGGTCCTACCTTGTCGCAGGTTGATCTGCCCATCACGTTTGAAAGCTCGACTGTGAATTATTTCCTGGATGATTTTGAAGGCGGAGGGCCCTCCACGCTGGTCACTGATCCTGAAGACGCCAACAACACGGTGGCTTCGACGGCCAAACTTGCGGCTGCGGGAACCTCGGCGGGCGTTACCACGAGCACGGCGGCTGGTCTGGCTAGCCCCATTCCCATAACGGCTACCGAAACCAAGATGAATGTCCGGGTCTATTCTCCCGACGCAGGCATCCCCGTGCGCCTCAAAATCGAAAATGCGAATGACCCAGCCCAAAGCGTAGAAACGGAAGCCACCACCACCGTGGCCAACGCTTGGGAAACTTTGGAGTTTGACTTCAACAATGAAGCGACGGGCACTGCGGCCTTGAACTTGAGCTTCACCTACAACAAAGCCTCGCTTTTCTTCAACTTTGGTACTTCTGGCATAGATGCTGGCGATAAGACCTACTTTTGGGATGATTTGCGGTTTGGCGAAGCTCAGGCGGTGGGCATCGAGCAGCAGGCAGCAGCGCTAGGCTTGGTCGCCTTCCCCAACCCGGCGCAGCAAACGCTCACTCTGCGGGCCGCGACTGATATCCGCAGTGTAAGCATCCTGACGGTTTTGGGCCAATCTATCATGGAGCAATCTTTGCGACAAGCTCAGTGGCAGATGGACCTAAGCGAACTGACCCCGGGCTTGTACCTGTTGCGGGTACGCACCGAAGCGGGACAAGCCACGCTTCGCCTTCGGAAGCAGTAGCGACCACGGTCTTGGAAGATGATATAGCCCCGGGCACCAATTGGTGTGGCCGGGGCTTTTTATTGGCTGCGGCAGAGCCGTGCTCTGCGTTGGCACGAGGTTCGGTAGTATGAAACTGAGAGCTTCGAACCTGCTTCACCAGTCAGAAGAAGCGTTACTCAGCTTTGCCATTGCCACTGGACTGGGGCTCGTCCCAATCTTGCGAGGAAGATAGGCTGGGGGTTTCTTCGTGGCCAGCTTCTTTGGCTTCGAGCGAAATCAGCTTGCGCACCAACTGACGATTGGTATCGAGGATTTCTTCTGCGATTTCGAGCATGCGCCCATAGTCTAGCCGGATCAACTGACCGCTGCGGTCGAGGTTTTCCAGCTTGGCTAGCTTCAGCTCATAGTATTGCCTCAGCCCGGCGATGATTTTTTCGAGGTTGATCGACCGCTGGGTGAGCATTTGGGTACCGCTAACCTCTGTGTAGTCTAGGTCGTGCTTGCTGACGATTTCTGCCAGGCTTTCTTTCTCGAATCGCACCGCTAGCTCTTGGCTATCATTGGGCAGGCGAGCGGCTACGGCTGGCAACTGCTCAGTGAGGTCGCGATCGATAAAATCCATCAAATCAACGTTGAAGTAGCGAGAAATTTTGAGCAGGTTGGTCAAGCTTGGCTCGGCAGAACCTTTCTCGTACGAAGCGATATTGCCCCGATTCAGATCCACTTTTTCCGCGAAAGCCTGTTGACTAAGGTTAGATAGTTTTCGGAGGTAGCGTAAATTTCCTGAGATATAGGTCATACAAGTGATTTTTTTTTACACCCGGTATGTTCAGGTATACGCGGTCGGGCACATGATCGATCAGTTAGGATGGTAAATGTAGTATTTTTTTACGAATTGTTATTCATTGAAATCAAAAATGACAACGCTTTTTAGGGTTGATATCCCAAGCCTTTGGGCGTCCATCCTTTCACCTGAACCGAATGCTGGTGGGGCTCTCCAGCGAGAGCCACGCTCAAAAGCAGCCGATGGCCAGTCCAGCGATGGAGGGGTACAAAGACTGACTGCGACGGATCCTCAGCGCTTCTGACTCGCCGCGCAATCAATGCGCCTTGCTCGTCAAAGATGGAGAGTCGCATCTCCTCGGGTGCGCCCCAGGTGAGAGTGAGGCCTTTGCGAGCGGTAATCGTCTCTGCAGGCATGAATCGCTCGCCAGCGTCGTTGATGATCACATACTCAGCGCTACTGGGCGGTTGAGCCACTAATGGTCCGGTGGAGAGTAAGCTGAGCAGCCACCAGCCCACCAAACAACAGAAGCATAAACTTGATCGGTGATTCATAATGAGAAGAGTTAAGGGTAATTATTTTTTGCAAAAAGTCATCAATCGACGCGCAAGGGCATAGCGTACACCCGCCAATCTTGCTGGTAAATGGCCATCAAGTACCATCCCGGCCCCCAATGGCTGGTCGAAACCTGATGCAGGTGAGGGAGTCGCTGCGGAGGGAGTTCCAGGCGGGCCACCTCGCGCCCACTACCGTCCACGATGTGCAGGTACAGCGGTGTGGTGCTGACGTAGCGGATGGCCAACTGCTGATCGCGCGCATTCACCTGAGCATGTACCGACGCGGATTCTTCCCCTGGTAAGGCCACCTGTACCGCGGGGCTCGTCTGCACCGCTCCTGCGATGCCCAGGGCTTTGACGCGGTACACCGCCTGCTCCCAACCAGTGGCCACCACGCCTTTGTCCACATATCGATGGCGAGCATGGCCAGGCATGAGTACCCCCAGGGGCTCAAAGGGCCCTGAGGCACACTCGGCTCGTTCGATCAGGTATTGCTGAATGGCATCATCCTCTCGGTGCCATTGCAGGATCACATCCTGATGGTAGCGCTGGGCTTTCAGCTCCCAGGGCAGGTGAGGCATCACCCGCGCCTCAGCACATTCGTCGTATAGGTCGATCACCACCTGGGCTTCATCACACAGGGGACCGTGCAGGCGCGCCGGGGTGCTGTCGCAAACTTCATAGGTCACCCTCACCTGATCGGGGCCGCTCTCGCTGGGGATAAATTGTAGCAAGCGATCACTCGCCAGATAGCTCACCGCCGAGAGGCTATCAGAAAGCTCCTTGAGGGTCACCGAGCTATGATCGAGGGCATAATCACCGGGCTCGTCGTTGTCTAGCAGAGAGTAGCTTAGCGAGGCTTCGCGGATGGTGCAGGTGCTATCGTCGCGGGCCTCCGGGGGGCACACGTCGGTGACATAAAAGCTATCGGTATCCGTGCTAGTGATGGTGTTGAGCCAGGTGTTGACCATGATATTGTTGCCGAGGTTGCTGCTCCAGGTGTTGCAGGAGTCGCTGCATCCATTCAGCTCGTAGGTGCCGATAGGGGTATCGCGGTTGTCAAAATACATCAAAGGTGTGAAGCCACTAGGCCGGATCATGGTACAGGAGAAGCCATAAGGGTGATTTTCGGGATCGAATACCGGATAGTGTACTTCTCCCGCCAAAAACGCTACCGTCACGGTGCCACGGCTGCCAGGACCTACCGGATCGCCCAAGCCATCCAAGCCATCCCAGGGCACACAGATAGGACCGACGCGGGTGTTGTTGAAGGGAAAATAGCGATCCACCGTCCCCTCTTCATACACCCCATTGCCATTGAGATCGATGTAGACATTGATCTCACCTAACTTGGTGGCGTTGACTTCGATGCAAAAGCTACTATCGGCGTGGCAGCCCTCGATGTCGAGGTAAGTGATGCGCCCGGGGGTACCCGTGGGATAAGCCAGCGAATCGGGCTCATTCAAAAATACCCGGTACTCCGGCACGGCCTCGCTCACGCTAGCGCTAGAGCGCCGATCGGCCTCAATGTCGCCCGTGTGGGCGGCTCCGTGGCTGTTGAAGGATACGGTGAAGCCATAGGGCCGAATCTGGTTCATGTCCATCTGGATCACCAGGCTGTCGGGCGTCCAGGTATAAAACTGCATACAAGCCTTATGGCTGAAGCTATTGGTGTTGAGGTGCCATTTGTAGCTAAAGAGCCGACCCGCGATGGCATCGGGCTGGCCCGGCCCCGATATGTCGCCCACGGTGACATCAAAGGGATGAAGGTAGTACTTGGGTCCGGTAGTGGGGACCGAGTCGTTGCCCACGTTGAACATGATGGCGTAGTCGCCCGCCACAGTAGGGGTGCAGACCAGGGCATCGTAGCCAGTGCTTCCGGCGATGTGCTTGGGACCAGCGTAAGCCTCCACCCCATCGTCAGCGATGTAGCCAGAGTCTGCCGCCGTTTCTGCCACCCGCCCGGCCCGCAACATGTTGCCGTCGGGGTCTATGATGCGATAGTACACAGGCTGACTGCCCGGTAGACGCCGGGTCCAGCCATAGTAAATGACCTCGGTGCTGGGATCAGAAATGTGCACATAGATCAGATCATACCATGGCCGCCCGAAAGTAGGTCCTTCCTTGCCTGTGCCATCGTTGCCCTGAAGGTAAGAAATACAGCTACCGCTTGCCCCGGCAGGCATCAGTTGAGCGGTTCCTTCGGCCCGCAGATCCCTGGCCTCCAAGCCCAACAGCAACAGCCCAGACAGCAGCCAAAGGCGCAACTGCGAGGATGGTGATGGTAGTTGGTATGAAGATAAACGCATGCTCAGGCAATCTTTTCGGTTTGCACAAAGTAAGCCATTTGGATATTTCAATACTATGCAAAATCACCCACTTTCCAACGTCTCCCTCTGCCCAAAAGAGAACTGCGCCCGCCCGAGTCTGACTCGGAGGGGCGCAGCCGGCGTATGCGTAAGATGGCGTGGATCAGCGTCGCAAAATCCACTTTTGGGTGTACACCTCATTTTCAGTACTGACTCGCAGCAGGTAAATGCCGCTGTTGAGCTGGCGGTCTATGTCTTTTTGCCAAGTGATGGCCCCGGCGGCTTGGGGGTCATCGTGCAACAGGCTCAAGCGACGACCACGGAGGTCTAGCAGCTCTATCCGCAGATGGCTGTTGCGTTGCAGATCGAGGCTCAGGTTGAGCTCCCCTTGGGAGGGATTGGGCCCCAAGCGCATCCCCTGTCGGTTCAATACAGGCTGATCCACTCCTACGAACCCTTCATAGATGTCGCGAAAATCGCGCGAAGCGGCTGGGGCAAACATCGGCTCGTTGCTGTAGATAAAAAACTCGCCCGGGCCGAGGGTGGCTTCTTTCTGCAAGTCATTCACATTGAGAACCTGCCCGCTGAAAAAGTCGTACCAATCGCCCGTGCTCGGAAAGTTGGGTACCACCTCGATGGGCACCACGTCGAAGTTGCCGATGATGAAGATCTCGCGGGTATCGCTGCCTTCAGGGCGCAGGTAGATGCGCTTGATATCGCCGCGCACTTGCAGCTCAAAGTCGCTGGTAGTGAACACCGGATAGCGCTTGCGCAGCTCGATTAGCGAGGCGTACACGTCGTAGAGCTGACGGCGGTTGGGGGCTTCGAAGTAGTCCCAACGAATGGGCTTCGGCCCGGTGCGCCCGTTGAAGTCGATGCTCACATCGTAGCCTAGCTCCCCAAATTGCCACAGCAGACGAGGGCCAGGGATGGGAAAAAAGAACGCCGCCGCAGCTTGCATCCGCGCCAGGGCGGTGGTAGTGGCACGGGTAGAGTAGCCGGGCATAACCTCCCCAAATTCCGCATTCTTGACCATCAGGCGCTCTTCGTCGTGGCTCTCCATGTAAGTGATGTTGTTCTGGTCAGCCCACCCCCGCTGCCGATAGTCGATCCAGCTAAAGTCAGACTTGCTGCCCTCATTGTAGCCCATGGTGGCCTCATTGTAGGGTTCGGTGAGCTTAGACCAGAGCATCATGCCGTTATCAGAGAGCTCCTCTTCTTCGTCATTGGCCCCTAAGTGCTCCAGGGTAAAGTAAACACCCGGATCGACGGCCAGCAGCGAGTCGTGCATGCGATTGAGCAAGGCGATGCGGCTAGCGTCGTAGGCACTCCAAGCCCCCACATCGTTGAGATTGTCCACTTGGGTAAAGCCTTTGGAAAGGTCCATGCGGTAGCCATCGAACCGGTACGCCTCCACCCAGTGGGCCAGCACGCGATCGACGAAATACTTGGTGTCCTCGCTCTCATGGTTGAAGTCGTAGCCCACGTTGAAGGGGTGAGTGGGCACCTGATTGAACCAGGGGCTATTAGCGGCAGGCTGATTGTTTTCGGCGTCCCAGTAAAGGCGCACCATGGAGTTTTGGCCAAAAGCATGGTTGAGCACCATGTCGAGCAGCACCACAATGCCGCGCCCGTGGCAAGAATCGATGAAAGCACGGAGGTCATCTTCGGTGCCGTAGTATTTGTCGGCGGCGAAGAAGAAGCTCGGGTTGTAGCCCCAGGAGATGTTGCCTTCGAATTCCATCACGGGCATCAGCTCGATGGCATTCACGCCCAAGCGGGTGAAGTAGTCGAGGCTGTCGATCACGGTCTGGTAGCTGTGATCCTCCACCCAGTCGCGCACCAGTAGCTCGTAGATCACGAGCTCGTCCTGTGGTGGGCGCTGATAGCTGGTATGCTGCCACTGATACGCGGGCTTGGCGGTCTGCAAGATCCCCACCATGTTGTTGGTCAGGCCTGTGGGATAGGGCTTGAGGTTGGGATAGACGCCCTCCAGAAAGGGATCGTTGAAGGGGTCGAGCACCTTCTCGGCGTAGGGGTCGGCGATGAGGATCTCGCCATCGACCAGAAATTGGTACCCATACTCCTCGCCTGGGGTGAGCCCCCCGATGGTCAGCCACCAGAATTTTCCATCCGCCGTACGGTTCATATAATAGGCAGGATCGGGCTGGTAATGGTTGAAATCGCCCAGCACATAGACGTAATCTTTCATGGGGGCGCGCAGCACCAGGGTCACGCTGGTATCACCCGGCAGGTAGTTGACGCCATCTTCTACCCCGCTGGGCAGGGGCTGCTGAGGCACCGGCCCGCGCACCACCACCCGCACCTCATCGCTGCGCAGCGCGGTGCCGTTGTCAGCGGTAAACGCTAGCAGATAGGCCCCCGGCTGATTGCTGCTAAAGCTAAAAGGCAGCTCGGTCGCATTGGCGGCCTGAGCGTAAAAGCTGCCGTCGAGGTTGATGGTCAGGTCGGCGGCCTCGGAAGCTGCCGCAGTAAAATCGACCTGCTCGCCTGGCTCGACCACGATCACGCTGGGCACGTAGAGAATGGCCGCGTTGAAGGTTCCCGCCGGATATACCGGGTAGTAGATGTCGGAGCCATCGCTGGCCCGCCCCACCACCTCGCCGTTGGCATCGCGAAAGACGAAAGCCATCGAATCGACCTCAGTACCGGGGCTGAGGTTGTAGAAGGTCGACATATCGTAGGAAAGGGTGTGGAGGTTGTTGCCCTGATCGGTCATCAAGCCATCGGCTGACCCCCACTGGGTAGCCACACTTTGCCAATCGGTAGGGCTGCTGCTCGCGTTGGTGATCACCCCGGTGTGGATGTGCACCGGAGAGATACCAGCCAGGGCAGCATTGCCCTGGGAGGCATCGTAGGTGATGGTTACGTTGTCATTGATGGTGGGAAAGGGCGGCGAGACGCGCACCACCTGAGCAGACAGGCTGCTCAGCAGCAACAGCATCAGAACGTAGAGGGTAAATCGTTTCATGAGAGATGAGTAGTAGTGAAAAAATGACTGACCATTCCGTTTTCGAGGGCTGGTTTCTGCGGCTTTTTTCACCCCCGTAGCCTCCTCCAGGGGGCCCTCAGACCGGGTTGAGCTTCGCTCAACCGAAGGAGGGATCCCCCTGGAGGGGGACA
>CAYVAP010000108.1:3345-10324 GCA_964449365.1 uncultured Bacteroidia bacterium | reverse complement strand
GTTGTAAGACACGATAACTTATTGATAACAAGGCCATTCAATAAATCAACCACTCAACCACTCACCAACTCACCAACTCACCAACTCTACCATTCAACCCCTTTGCTCAGCCCTCGATGCGCAGCTCGCTGAAATTTTTCTCTACCTCCACCACGAACTGACGGGGACCCTCGCCGTTTTTGACCTCAAAGCCGGTAGGCTCATCATCGAGGTAGATCCGCTCTACGGCATAGGGCCAGCCGTGTAGGATGAAGCGTAGCTGGGCGTAGTCGCTGTTGTAGCGACCTTTGCGACGCTGGGTGAGGCGCGCAATTTTTTCTTCTCCTTGTAGGGTAAAGGTGCGTACCATGTAGTTGCCCTGCTCATATTCGTAGTAGTCGCCCGCATCTTCGTATAGCTCGCTGGTCACTGGCCCCCGGTCGTAGTAGAGGTGCAGGTCGAGGATGTCGATGACCAATTCGCCCGCGTACTGCATCACCGGATAGTGCGGCACTGTGGCCCCGGCTTTGACAAAGAGTGGAACCTGATCGAGCGGAGCCTGCACCCAAAACTCCTTGCGCCCGTCGTGATGCTCATCGCTCCAGTAGTGGTACCAATTCCCTTCGGGCAGGTACATGCGGCGGCCACCTTCGCCCGGCCCTAGGATGGGGCAAATCAGCAGATCGGGCCCCAGCCCAAATTCATCCATGCGATAGTGGGTCTGGGGATCATGCTGATCGATGAAGCTCAGCGGGCGCAGCATGGGCGTACCGCTCTGGGTGTGCCGCCAAAAGGTGGTGTAGAGGTAGGGTAGCAACTGGTATCGCAGCTCGATGGCCTGGCGAATGGCCGAGGTGTAGGGCTCGCCGTACACCCAGGGCTCCTGCTCGCCGTGATCGTTGGAAGAATGATTGCGAAAAAATGGATGGAAAATCGCCATCTGGGTCCAGCGGGTGAGCAACTCGCCGTTGCAGCCTCCGATAAAGCCCCCCACGTCGGAGCCCACAAAAGATACCCCCGAGACGCTCAGCCGCTGGCACTGGATGCTGGCCATCCACAGGTGCTCCCAGGTGGAGACGTTGTCGCCGGTCCAGGTGGCAGCGTAGCGCTGCACACCCGCGTAGCCCGAGCGGGTAAGGGCAAAGGGCCGCCGCGGATAGATGGCCTGCTTCATGCCATGATAGCTGGCCCGCGCCATCTGCATGCCGTAGACGTTGTGCGCCTTGCGATGCGAGCAGGGCTGCCCGTCGTAAAAGTGCCGCGTATCGTCGGGAAAGGTTCCCACTTCCAGCACCGCTGGCTCATTCATGTCGTTCCAGATGCCGTGCATCCCGTGGGCGAGAAATTTTTCCACCAATCGTCCCCACCAGCGCCGCACCTCCGGATGGGTAAAGTCAGGAAAATGACAGGGGCCGGGCCATACGTTGCCCGTCATGAGGGGGCCATCGGCACGGCGACAAAAGTAGCCATGCTCTACCCCCACCTGATATACCTCGTAGGCGCGGTCGATCTTGATGCCTGGGTCCAGGATGGGTACGATCTTGAACCCATCGGCTTCGAGCTCCGCCACCAGCCGCTTGGGGTCGGGAAAACGCTCGGGATGCCAGGTAAAGCAGCGAAACTCATCCATGTACTCGATGTCGAGATGGATGACATCGCAGGGAATACCCTCTTGGCGAAAGCGCTCGGCCAGGGCCTTGACCTCCGACTCGGGCGAATAGCTCCACTTGGACTGATGATAGCCCAGCGCCCACAGGGGAGGCAGCTCGGGTGTACCCGTGAGCTGATGGTATCCTTCTACCACCCGCGTCAGGTCAGGACCATAGATGAAGTAGTAGTTCATCTCGCCGCCATTGGCCTGGAAGGTGAGCACATCGCTACGCTCATGGCCAAAGTCAAAGCGACTGCGAAAGCTGTTGTCGAAAAAGATGCCGTAGCCCATGCCCTTGACCAGCCCCAAAAAAAAGGGGATATTTTTGTACAGCGGATCAGTGGTACGCTCAAAGCCATACATGTCTGAGCCCCAGGTCTCGAAGCGCATTCCTCTCAGGTTGAGGTAGTTGGGCTTATCTCCCAGCCCAAAAAAGCTCTCCCCTTCGTGAATGATCTTGTTGCAATACACCGTATTGCCTCCGTGCACTTGATGAGGCTCCCAATGAAAGCCCCGCTCATCTTCGGAGATCAGATGGCCCTCGTGGTCGAGAATGCGTATGTGCAGCGTACGGCTGATGCGGCAGACCAATTCGGTCGTACGCAGGTGAAATTCATCGTCTACCTCTTCGAGCTGAAAGGGACAGTCTGGCTCGGGCATAGGCCCCTCGCTAGCCATGGCGTAGGAAAAATCTTCTTCGAAAAAGCCCTCAGGGGAAAAGCGAAAGCGCAAGAGGTGATCGGCATAGACCGATACCTCCAATACCGTCTCTGGGCAATAGAGGTAAAATCGACAGCCTTTTTGTTCCCAGCGTTGTACCAATTGGGGCGAGCGTTTGCCCTGACGTAAGTTGTAGTGGCTGATTTCCATGTAGGGGATGTCAATAGATGCAGAAGAGGTAGACGACGAGTGGATTTAATTCGAAATTCGTGATCAGTCCTTCGTCATTGAAAATTCCTGACCATTCCAGAATCAATGGCTAACGTTTAGGGAGTTATTCCCCTTGAGGAGGACACAGGGGGAGAATGGCAACCCACTATGAAGCGTTTTTTTCTGATAATCATAATCTTACAAAGGGAGTCGTAGCCCTCGAAAACGAAATGGTCAGGCAAATTCGCAGAATTGCCCCGCAGGTGCAACTCCTGAGCAAGCCAACATGAACGGAAGGTACATACTGTCCTGAGCACCTGATACCCTGTGCCCCCTATGCCCCTTTCATACCGCTGAGCTCAATCCTTGTTCCTCAACTCCACTCGTTCCATCTTTCATCGGTCTGAAACTTCTCGGGGTGTTTGCCCGTGATGGGCAGGTAAAAGTTCATGATGCGACGCATGTCGGCCTCCATATCGTCGCTAGGATATACCGCCGGACCTACCCCAGCCAGGCGTTTGGCGTAGTCGAGATAGCCTAGGGTGATGGGCACCCCAGCCTTTTGGGCCACGTGATAAAACCCCGTGCGCCACTGTGGGCGCAAGCTGCGCGAGCCTTCGGCGGCAATCAGCATCACCAATTGCTCTTGCTCGTCAAAAAGTGATGCCATCCGATCGACGTAGCTCATGGCCTGACGCTGCTTGGCGTCGCCACGGCGATCAATCCACATGGCTCCGGCCTGCTCCATGATGGGGCCCAAGAGAAGCAAGCGAAACTCCTGCTTGATGGCAAAGCGCACGGGGATACCCATCAGGTCGAAGGCGGCTAGCGTGTAGAAAAAATCCCACTGCGAGGTATGCGGCGCGGCGATCATCACACAGCGCTGATAAGCTTCGGGAGGCACCTGCTTATCTAGCTGCCAGCCAGCAATGCGAAACAACCGACGGGAAAGGGCTAATAGCATGGCAAAAACGGTAATGGACGTAGGTAATGAGCAAGGCAAGGCAATGAATGAGAGCCAAGATAGCGATCTTACGAAACTTTCAAGCTTCCTTTCCCTCAAAATTTGACACTAGATTTATTCTCAAATAAATTTCCCTCCATTTGGAAAGCTGCCCGGCTCTCTCTTACCTTTGCCTTCAAGAAAATCTTCCTGCTCTTTTTCGTATACCACTTACACACCGGGGTGTCTGCGTCGCAGACTGAGATCATACCCGCCGAACCTGAAGCAGTTGAGACTGTCGTAGGGAGTGTGAATGACCAATTCTGGATTACCAATTCATCATTCGTAATTGAGGAAGCCTCCCAATTTCGAATACTGAATTTCCAATCTTGAATTGATCCCCCCGTGTGGTCGTGGTCCATTGTATCACCCTCAAATTGTGATCATTATGCGACCGAGTACCATGCTCACCTTCATTGCTTTGTTTTCTTTTGTCATCGTTCAGGCGCAGGAGTCTGCGCCGGGTGATACCTTGCGTCGCCTGCAAACCGTTACCATCCAGGGCATTCGGGCGAGCCAAGCTGACCCCATCGCCCAGACCACCGTCGAGATCGAGGCCATCGAGGCTAAGTTCAACGGACAAGACGGGGCCTTCCTGCTGCAAGAACTTTCGCCCTCGGTGATCGCCTACAGCGAGGCAGGCACCAACTTCGGCAACTACGGGCAGTTTCGCCTCAGGGGCATCGACCAGACCCGGGTCAACCTCACCCTCAACGGCGTCCCGCTCAACGACATGCTCGACCAGGGGGTGTTTTTTTCCAACCTGCCCGACTTTGGCAACAGCATCCAATCGGTGCAAATCCAGCGCGGAGTAGGCACCTCTACCAACGGCACCTCTTCCTACGCCGGGTCTATCAACTTCGAGTCGATCCGTATCCACGATCAGGAGGAGGCCTCGACCCAGGTGCAGCTCAACCTGGGCTCCTTCAACACTTTCCGCGCCAGCGCCGAGTTCAAAAGCGGACTGATCGAGGATCACTGGGCTTTCTACGGCCGCCTGACCAACGCCACCAGCGATGGCTACCGCTACCAAAGCGGCTCGGACAGCTGGTCGATGTTCTTCTCGGGCGGGTATTTGGATGAGAAAAACCTCTTTCGCATCACCGCCCTCAACGGCCGCACCCAGAGCAACCTGGCCTATTTCCCTGTGCCTCAGCCCCTCATTGAGGAAGACCCCCGCACCAACGTCAACTTCCCCCAAGACCGCGACGACTTCGGGCAGCAGTTGGTACAATTAGAGTACTCGCGGCAGTTGACCCCGGCCTGGGATGCCTCCATCAACGCCTACTATGGGGCAGCTAGGGGAGACTTTCCCTTTGGATATTTGCAAAATGACACATTACTGCTCTACGATTCAATCAATCAGGTGTCTTATGACACTGTACTTTCCTCTTTTGAGCAAATCAATTATCCACTCCAAAACTTGCACTACGGCTTCCTGGGGAATGTCAACTTCAGTGAAGTCGGAATTTTCAGCGGTAGGGACCAGTTGAATATCAAAGCCGGCGTTCACCTCTACCGCTTCGACCGCCGCAACTGGGAATACATTATCCCAGACAACCGCGCCATCTACTACGACGACAGCACCCGCAAAGACGAGCTGAGCCTCTTCGCCAAAGCTGACTACCGCCTCGGCCCAGTGCGGCTTTACGCCGACGTGCAGGCCCGCTCGGTGGCCATCGACTACTTTCCTGACTTTCGCTATGTGCCCGAAGAGGCCGAGATACCCACCTACCGTTACCTTTTTGTCAACCCCAAAGCCGGGGCTACCATAAATCTGAGCCGGAGGCTTTCCGCCTACGCCTCCTTTGGGCGCAGCAGCCGCGAGCCCACCAAGTTCGATCTCTTTAGTGGCAGCACCCAGCTCGTCGATGCCATCAACTTGGCTTCCTATCAAGACACCGAAACCGTGGTGCCCGAAGAGGTCAACGACTTCGAAGCAGGCTTGCGCTGGGGTGGCAACCGCTTCAAAGCGGACTTGAACCTCTTCTGGATGGAATTTCGCAACGAGATCGCGGCCACCGGCGAGCGCCTCGATGACTTCGGCTTCGTGGTCTTGCGGCAGAATGTGCCCAGCAGCTTCCGGCGTGGGGTGGAGCTACAGGGGCAATGGCAATCCCCAATGGGGCTCTTCCTCAGCGCCATGGGTAGCTTCAACGACACCCGCATCCGCGAGTACCCCGTGGCCGAGCAGGACACCGTGTACCAAAATGTGCGTCCGGTGCTGACCCCTCAATTCATGGGACAACTCACGGCAGGCTATCAGTTTCTGGGCTGGGGCAAATTTTCCCTCACCGCCCGCTATCTCGGCGAGCAATTCATCGAGCCCACCAATCAGGCTGACCTGATCGTGCCCGCATCGTTTGTGCTCGACGCGCGCCTGCGCCTGGAAATCATCGAGGGTTGGGTGGTCGAAGTCGATGCCTTCAATCTGCTCGACACCTTGTACTATACCTACGGCGAGGTGGGCTTCTTCGAAGGACAAACGGTACCCGCCTACTTCGTACAGCCCCCGCGCAACGTCAACGTGCAGGTGAGCTATCAGTTTTGATGGCGCAGCGATCTTGCTTCTTTCCTTTCATCCATTGAATCTACATGCTACGCATATCTTTCCTTTTGTTTCTGCTGGCTTTGGTCTCTTGTCAGCCTGAGCCCAAAGGCACCGCCGGGGATCTTGCGCAGACCGCCGATACCCTGCGCCTCTGCCTCGACTGGTCGCCCAACGTGCTGCATGCGGGCATTTTCTACGCGTTAGAAAAAGGGTGGTACCAGGATACAGGCCTGGTGGTCAGCTACATCACCCCTGAGATCGACGACTACCTGAAAAAGCCCATCTGGCGCTTGCAGGACGGCGAAGTCGATCTCTCCATCGGGCCGAGCGAGCATCAATTGCACTATTCGGCTCTGCAGGATACCGCGCCCAAGGTGATGGCTGTGGCCACTATGGTGCAACTCGGCACCTCTTGCTTTGTGACCAAACGGGGGCACCACCTGGACCGTCCCGCCGCGCTCGATGGGACCACCTACCTGGGCTATCACACTCCGCTGGAGCGGGAGATCCTCCAAGGCATGATCCGGCACGACGGCGGCGCGGGTGCCTTCGACATGATCAATCCGCCGCGTCTCGACGTGTGGGAGGCCTTTTTGGCTGACTCTGGGCAAAGCTGCTGGATTTTTCGGCACTGGGAAGGCGTAGCGGCAGAGACCCTCGATGTTCGTCTCCATCATTTTTACCCTATCGACTACGGGGTGCCCTACGGCTATTCTTCGCTGGTATACGCCCGCGCGGATGCCGACTCGGTTCAGCGGGCCAGCTACGAGCGGTTCCTGGCCGTCACCGCCCGGGGCTATCGGGCTGTGGTCAAAGACCCTGCTGCGGCAGCAGAACTGCTCTGCCGGGTCATCGACCATCCCAATTTTGCGGAGCCGGCGTTCATCGTACGGGCGCTGGAGCGGATCTTGCCAGCCTATCTGGA
>CAYVAP010000108.1:0-3335 GCA_964449365.1 uncultured Bacteroidia bacterium | reverse complement strand
CATGCCTGGAACGCCTGGTTGGCAGAGCGAGAGTTGATTTCCGCAGTGCCTGCGACAGAGACCTTGATGGCGGCCCAGAGCGGTTGGTAAGCTTCCTTGGTCCGAAGCGATTCGACCATTTGCTAGGATAGCGGGGTTGATCCATGGGCCACGGCCTGCCGTGGCCCAACATCACGTATCCTTCATCCATGGCTGGGCGCGCGCGAAACCACTCGATGGTCTGCCGCAAGCCGTCTGTTAGCTCCACGCTTGGTTGCCAGCCTGTGAGTTGCCGCAGGCGGCTGGCGTCGCCACAAAGGCGCTGTACCTCGCTGTCGGCTGGGCGCAGGCGCGCCGGATCTTGCACGATGGGAGTGCCAGGCCGAATCTGTTCGATCAGGGTATCGGCGAGCTGCTGCATGGTGGTCTCCACCCCGGTGGCGATGTTGAGGGTCTGGCCGATGCTGCCTGGCTCGGCCAAAATCGCCTCAAAGGCTCGCACGGTGTCGCCCACGAAGCAGAGGTCGCGGGTGGGGCGCAAGTCGCCTAGCTGGAGTTTTGTTTTCCCCGCCAGCAACTGTTGGATGATGGCCGGAATGATGGCCCTCGCTGATTGGCGAGGGCCATAGGTGTTGAAGGGGCGCACCAGGGTAATGGGCAAGGCGAAGCTATGCCAGTATGACAGGGCCAGGCTGTCGGCGGCGATTTTGCTGGCGCTGTAGGGCGACTGCGGCTGCAGGGGGTGTGCCTCGTCGATGGGTACGTAGCGAGCCGTGCCGTACACCTCAGAGGTAGAGGTGATCAGCACCCGCTTGGGCTGATGATGCCGGGCGGCTTCGAGTAGGTTGAGGGTACCCTGCGCATTGGTGGCGAGGTAGCTTTGGGGCGCTTGGTAGCTGTAAGGGATGCCGATCAGCGCTGCCAAATGCAGCACCGCTTTGCAGCCAGCCATCAGGCTGAGCATTTGCCCGGCGTCGCGCACATCGCCCGGCACGATTTCCAAGTTCTCCCGCAGAGCCGCAGGCAACTCCGCCAGCCAGCCGAGGCGGTTGAAGCTGTTGTACCACACCAAAGCCCGCACCCGATGGCCCTGCCGCAGCAGATGCTCGGTGAGGTGGGAGCCGATGAAGCCTTCTGCGCCGGTGATGAGTAACACAGTGAACAGTGAACAGTGAACAGTGAACAGTGAACAGTGAACAGTGAACAGTGAGTAGTGATCAATGATCAGTAAAGAGCGGGGAGTGAGCAGTGAGCAGTGATCAGTAAAGAGTGGGGAGTGAACAGTGAACAGTGAACAGTGATCAGTAAAGAGTGGGGAGTGAACAGTGAGCAGTGAACAGTGATCAGTGAACAGTGAGTAGTGATCAATGATCAGTAAAGAGCGGGGTGTGAGCAGTGAATAGTGAACAGTGATCAATGATCAGTAAAGAGTGAACGGTTAACAGGGACTACGAACTACGAACTTTAAAATATCCTTCGCCACCTCTTCTTTGTTTTTGAGTGGAAACGTGATTGTCTCGCCTCGGCGGGGAATGATGCTGATCTGGTTGGTGTCGTGGGTGAAGCCTGCGCCGGGGCTTTGTAGGGAGTTGAGGACGATGGCGTCGGCGTTTTTCTGGGTGAGCTTTTTGCGGGCGTTGGCTTCTTCGTCGTTGGTTTCGAGGGCGAAGCCGATGAGTAGTTGCTCGGGGCGCTTTTGGGCACCGATCGAGGCGAGGATGTCGGGGGTTTTTTTCAGGCGAATGACCATTTCGTCATCTTCGCCCTTTTTGAGCTTTTGCCCGGCGATGTGCATGGGGGCAAAATCAGCCACGGCGGCGGCCATGATCAGGATATCCTGATGGGCCTGCCGATCCATCACGGCTTGGTACATCTCTTGGGCGCTGCGCACGGGCACAAACGCCACGCCCTCGGGCTGGGGTAGGGCTGTGGGGCCTGACACCAAGGTAACCGCCGCGCCCATGCGCTGGGCCTGCCGGGCAAGGGCGTAGCCCATTTTGCCGGAAGAATGATTGCTCAGGTATCGCACTGGGTCGATGGCCTCTTGGGTGGGGCCTGCGGTGATCAGCAGCTTTTTGCCCGCCAAAGGGAGCGGCCCGAAAAAGTCGTGTACGTGCTGCATGATTTCGTCCGGCTCCAAGAGGCGGCCAGGCCCCTGCAAGCCACTGGCCAGAAAGCCGATGCCAGCAGGCAGCACGTTGACTCCATCCTCCCTCAGGCGAGAAAGGTTGGCTTGGGTACGAGGATGGCGGTACATATCCACGTCCATAGCGGGAGCTACCATCACCGGACAGCGTGCCGCTAGGTAGACGGCGGTGAGGGCATTGTCGCAGAAGCCATGCGAAAATTTGGCCAGGGTCTGCGCCGTAGCCGGAGCCACCAGCAGTAGATCGGCCCAGAGGCCCGCCGTGACATGCTCGGACCAGGATTCGTCCCATAGCCCTTTGAAGACCGGCAGGTCGGATAGGGCCGCAAAGGTCAATTCGCCCACAAAATGCTCAGTGGAGGGAGTGATTACGACTCGTACGGTAGCGCCCGCTTTTTTGAGCGAGCGTAGCAAATACACCGCTTTGTAGGCCGCAATGCCACCACTTACGCCGAGGAGAATTTTTTTTCCACTGAGAGTCATAGCAGTCTTTCCAGCGAAGCGATGATCTTGCTATAGTCGCCCGAGCGAAGCGAATAAAAGGTATTTTTTCCCTCGCGCTGGGCGGTGAGAACGTTTTTGTCCTTGAGGATGCGCAGGTGATGCGAGGCAATGGCTTGCTCGATCTCCAGATGCTCGTGAATTTCTGTAACGGATAGCTTCTTTTTGGTCTTGAGCAAATCAACGATGGCAATGCGAATAGGGTGAGCAATCGCGCGGAGTACTTCGGTGGAAGTCTCTAGAAATTCTATCTCGAAGCGGCTCTTCAAAAGGATATAGATATGTTGATTTGTGGATTGCAATCAAAAGTAGGAGGATTTATCCAATAATCCAATGTAGAGCCCGGGGGGAGGTCTATTTTCCTGATGGACCTCACCGTCTTGGTCGCGCAGCGTTTGGTGGAAAGTAGAGCTAGTGCCTTCGGAATTAACCATTCGAAATTCGTATAAAATTCTGGCCATCAGCGCTCTAAATTACGAATTCCTGATCACGAATTTCGAATGCGAAGCATTAGTGGAATGAGTTCGAAGTTCGTATCCATTTGTTTACACTTGGAAGCGCTAATGAACAGTCGTGTAGGACTCAGATAAATGCTAGGTCATCCTGGTTGAAAAGCCCCAAAAGCACCCGCAAGCCATCCCGCCAATCTTGTCCATTCTTGTCTATTCTTGTCAATCTTGTCAAAAAACGAGCGCCCCGCAAGCCATCC
>CAYVAP010000107.1:0-10326 GCA_964449365.1 uncultured Bacteroidia bacterium | reverse complement strand
GGTGCCTTCGGGGGTGGGAATCGCTGTGGGGGCAAAAAAATAGCGGCTGATGATCGGGGCCGGAGGATCGAACTTGCTCTCTACCTTGGGAGAGATGACTGCTTCGGAGCTTACCTCGTCGAGGGTCAATTGCTCGATTTGTTCTAGGGTGATCGTCAGGACGGTATCTCTGCGCCTGAGCTTTATCTGGTAGACATCCATGCTGATCGCCTCGCCTCGAATCACCCGCCCAAGATGGGTGAGCAAAAACACAGGCACCTCCCTCTCCTGCGCCATCCGGTTGCGCAGCATTTGCCAGGCCGAGAGGAGATCGGCCCCCAAGCGCTCGATCTGATCCTTCAAAGCCCTCAACTCCGCCGGTGAAACTTCTCGCGCATCCGAGCTGCCGTCGCTCAGATACGCGAAGGCTAGGTACTGATTGTCGCCCCGAGGCAACAGCCGCACCGAATCAATCGACATCATGGGCCAACCCAGTTGGTCTTCCAACTGATAGCGCTGATACTCCGTAGCATCAATGGTAGGGCCCACTAGGGGGCTGATCATGCCCACGTCCTGAGCGACTACGGGCATCAGCCACCCCATCCAAGCGATCCAGCTTATACTTAGCAGACTCTTGAAAAGGTGAGGATAGAGGCAACATTTCATGGCTCAACAAACTTATCGTAAATTAATCAACCTAGCTGGTATCGCCTAAAAAAATTTCCTGGCGTCGGCGGAAGCGGCAGGGAGGTTACCCTCCTCCTTTGCCCCATCACTCCCAAGGGCATGAGCACAAACCTTCGCCGGAAAACCCTATCTTTGGCCGGTACGAAAAGCAATATATGCTCTCGACCATCCGTCTTTCGCATTCAACTCATTTGCATATGTCCACGGAAAACTCGAATCCCAGCCCCGAATTCGAAATAGAAGTCAAGGTCGATCCTACCCCGGCCGCCCCTCAGATCCAGGTGCCCGACTGGGTCTACGAAATCAAGCGCAAATACCTCTCGGAGAACGTATCGCAGTTCATCATCCATGGCAACATCAACGACTACGTACGGGTGGAGCGCAACGGCCAGCCCCACTACTACCGCCTGCGCGACCTCATCAACGAAGAGCTGTACAAAGGGCGCGACATCGTGATCAACTACGACCGGGCGGCGGGTATCCGCTTCAAGGATGACATCCGCTTTGGTGGCACCAGCCAGATGCGCAAAGAGGTAGAAGGCACCCTCAACATGCTGGCCGAACTCTCCGGCGGGGTAGGCACCAAGCTCAATATCGACCCCGACAAGGCATTTTATGCCATGGATAAGTACTTCGACGCAGCTCTCAATCCCAACCTGATCCAGTACCTGATTCGTCATCTGGAAAAATGGACCGGCGTGGCCAAAGAAGAGGCCAGGCCCCGCAAAGATCAGGAAGACATCGTGGAGCGCTTTATGCGCCTGACGCTGCCTGATTTTGGTGAAGAAGAGGACGAAAAGCGCCCCTCCAAGCAAGTAACGCTCAATCGCCTCGACAAGCTGCGCAAGCAGCTCAAAGAGCCCAAATCCATCGGCATGGTGGTAGACTTCGCCGAGACCCTCATCCCCATGGGCGACGTGGGCGGCGGACGACCCGAAGAGAAGATGGTGCTTGTCTTTTTACAAAAATGGGCCAAGGAAGAACGCTTCCTCAACGCCGACTTCATGATCTGTGTGCTGACCGAAAACCTCTCCAGCCTCAACGATCAGTACGTACGCAACCCCTACACCCACGAGGTATCGGTGCCCTACCCCGATGAGAAGGACCGCCTGAAGTTCATCCAGTTTTTCTTCGGAAAAAACCCCGGAGCTGAGCAGTACTTCGAGATGTCGCCCGAGGTATTGGCCCAAAATACCGCGGGCTTGGCTTTGGTACACCTCAAGACCATCCTCTCAGAGGCCACCAAAAACAAGCTGCCCTTCACCAATGATGAGCTGATCGCCAAAAAAAAGGAAGCCATCGAGAGCGAAGCCGGTGGCCTGCTGGAATTTGTGGAGACCAAATTCAGCCTCGACGACGTGGCTGGCCACGCCCAGGCCAAAAAGCACCTCATGGACGCGGCCCGCGCCCTCAAAGCGGGCCGCCCCGACGTGATGCCCATGGGCTACCTCGTCTCGGGGCCGGTGGGTACGGGCAAGACGTTCATGATACAATCTTTTGCCTCCGACGTGGGGGTACCCATGGTGGTGCTCAAAAACTTTCGCGGCATGTACGTGGGCCAGTCGGAGGGCAACTTGCAAAAGGTGCTCAAAATCCTCAAGGCCATGTCGCCCGTGGCAGTGATGATCGACGAGGCCGACGCCTACCTGGGCAACCGCAGCAACGACGGCTCCAGTGGGGTCAACAGCCGCATCTTCTCCATGCTAGCCACGGCCATGAGTGACACCGCCAACCGCGGGCGCATCATCTGGTTTTTGGTCACGGCTCGCCCCGACCTGATGCCGGTGGACTTCAAGCGCCAAGGCCGCGCCGAAGAGCACATCGGCCTCTTCTATCCCGAAACCCTCGACGAAAAGCGCGAGCTGCTTCAGATTATGCTCCGCAAAACGGGCCTCAGCTATCTCGACATCGAGCAGTTCGATGAAGAATTCTTCGAAGATATCACCGTGCGCTCGGGGGCCGACATGGAGGCCGCCCTCACCCGGGCCAAGTTCAAGGCTGCCAGCCTGGGCCTCGACCAAGTCAACCTCGACCTGATCGTGCAGGTTTTCAACGATTTCCTGCCCCCGACTTATCCCGAGGAGATCGAGCTGATGGAGTACTCCGCCGTGCTGGAGTGTACCTCCAAGGAGCTGCTGCCCCCGCGCTTCCGCAGCATGCCCCGCGAAGAAGTGCTGGAGCAGGTGGAGGAGCTGAAGATGCGGGTGCGATGAGTCGATCTTGCGTATAAAGGGGCAAATACGGATAGATTTTTGAGCCTTTTTTGGTTAGTTTCGTAACCAGAAAGTAATATTCAATCCCATCGAGCTATGATATTCGACCTCGATATGATCAAACAAGCGTACGCTGGCATGCCTGAGCGCATTGAAGCGGCACGCAAGGTGTTGGGGCGCCCCATGACCCTCACCGAAAAGATTTTGTACTCACACCTCTACCAAGGCGTAGAGCTGCAGGCCTTTGGTCGCGGTCAAGACTACGTTGATTTTGCTCCCGACCGCGTGGCCATGCAAGATGCTACTGCCCAGATGGCCCTGTTGCAGTTCATGATGGCGGGCAAGGACCAAGTCGCCGTGCCCTCTACTGTGCACTGCGACCACCTGATCCAGGCCGAAACCGGCGCGGCCACAGATTTGCAAAAAGCCATCGACACCAACAAAGAGGTTTATGATTTCCTCTCCTCGGTCTCGAATAAATACGGCCTGGGCTTTTGGAAGCCCGGTGCAGGCATCATTCACCAAGTGGTGCTAGAAAACTACGCCTTTCCTGGCGGCATGATGATCGGCACCGACTCGCACACCCCCAACGCGGGCGGCCTGGGTATGATCGCCATTGGCGTAGGTGGCGCTGACGCCGTGGACGTGATGGCCGGTATGCCCTGGGAGCTGAAGATGCCCAAGCTCATCGGCGTCAAACTCATCGGTAAGATGAGCGGCTGGACTTCGCCCAAGGACGTGATCCTCAAAGTGGCAGGCATCCTCACCGTGAAAGGCGGTACCGGTGCTGTGGTTGAGTACTTTGGCCCCGGCGCGGAGAGCTTCTCTGGCACCGGCAAAGGCACCATCTGCAATATGGGCGCAGAAATCGGCGCGACCACCTCCATCTTCGCCTACGACGAGTCGATGTCGCGCTACCTCAAGGCCACCGAGCGCGAGGAACTAGCCCATCTAGCCGATGGCATCAAGGAGCACCTGCGCGGAGATGAAGAAGCTTACGCCGAGCCGGAGAAATACTTCGATCAGGTGGTCGAAATCAACCTCGATGAGCTAGAGCCCCACATCAACGGCCCTTTCACCCCCGACCGGGCCTGGACCCTTTCTGAGTTTGCCGAAGCGGTAAGGAAAGAAGGCTTTCCCCAGACCCTAGAAGTGGGCCTGATCGGGAGCTGCACCAACTCCAGCTACGAAGACCTCGACCGCGCGGCCAGCCTGGCCAAGCAGGCCGTGGCCAAAAAGCTCAAGGCCAAGGCCGAATTTACCGTAACCCCCGGTTCGGAGCAGGTACGCTTTACCGTGGAGCGCGACGGCCAACTCAAGGCCTTCGAAGATATCGGTGGCGTGGTGCTGGCCAATGCTTGCGGGCCTTGCATCGGGCAGTGGGCGCGCCACATGGACGACCCCGACCGCGAAAACTCCATCATCACCTCCTTCAACCGCAACTTCGCCAAGCGCAACGATGGCAACCCCAAGACCAACGCCTTCGTGGCTTCGCCTGAGATCGTGACGGCCTTGGCTATCGCCGGCGACTTGACCTTCAATCCCCTCAAGGACAAGCTGGTCAACGAAGAAGGCCAGGAAGTGATGCTCGACGAGCCCATCGGCCTAGAGCTGCCCCCGCAAGGCTTTGATGTGGAAGACGCGGGCTACCAAGCCCCCGCCGAAGACGGCTCTCAGATCAACGTAAGCGTGGCCGAAGATTCCGACCGCCTGCAACTGCTCACTCCCTTCGAGCCTTGGGACGGCAGCGACATCACCGGCCTGACTCTCTTCATCAAGGCCCACGGCAAGTGTACCACCGACCACATTTCGATGGCCGGCCCCTGGCTGCGCTACCGCGGCCACCTCGATAACATCTCCAACAACGTGATGCTCGGGGCCATCAATGCCTTCACCCAAGAGCCTGGCACCCTCAACCAACTGATCGGCGAGTACGACGAGTCGCCCAAGGTGGTGCGCGCCTACAAAAACGCGGGCATCCAGTCGGTGATCGTGGGCGATGAAAACTACGGCGAAGGCTCTAGCCGGGAGCATGCCGCCATGGAGCCGCGCTTTATGGGCGTACGCGCCGTGATCGTGAAGTCTTTTGCCCGCATCCACGAGACCAACCTCAAGAAGCAGGGTATGCTGGGCCTCACCTTTGACAACCCATCCGACTACGACAAGATCCAGGAGAAAGACAAGTTTGACATCCACGTGAGCGACTTCGCGCCGGGTAAGCAGATCAAAGTAACCTTGCACCACGAAGACGGCAGCACCGATAGCTTTATGACCAATCATACCTACAATACGCAGCAAATCGGCTGGTTCAAAGCAGGCAGTGCGTTAAACAAGATCCGGGAGCAGGAACTGGGGTGACCAGTTCGTGATTCGTGGTTCGTAGTTAATTTCCAACTTGGAACCCCGAGTTTTCAACTCCGAACTTGTAACACGAAACTCAAAAACCTGAACCAGACATTCGCAGCGGCGGATGTCTGGTTTTTTGCTTATCAGGCAGGCGCTTATTCGCGCATAAGGGGACCTTCTTCCGATTCGAGGTAGGCCACGATCATCTCGGGCGGGAGGTAATACTTTTGCAGGCGGGCCTTGTATTTGTCAGACAGGCGGCTGTGGCCCAACAGAAATTCTTTGGTGGCCAAAAGATAGGAGCCGAGGTCTCGCTCTAGGGCAAAGTGATCGGCGGTGAACTCGGCGCGGCGGCGATAGTTGCCTGAGCTGATGTAGCCTGAGATAAAGCGCAGCAGCGAGAGGTTGCTGCGACGGTGGTAGTCCATAAGGTGTCCCAACTCGTGTACCACCCAACCGAGCAGCACAGGATAGGGAGCCTCGGCTAGCTTGATTTTATGGTTGAGGTGGAGGTTGTTGCTGACCTTGATCAGGTAGGCTCGCTGCGCGCGCGGCTTGGTGAAAAAGTCCCAGCGAGGCTGAGCGGCCATCGTGGCGCGCTTCATCCTAGACCATTGAAAGGTGATCGGAACCTCCCCTAGCTCAGGGTAATAAGATATGCCCTCCCAGCAAGCACGGATCAGTTTATCTGGTACGGCGGCTTGGGCATGGGGAAATAAGGATATGGCAGGAAATGAAGAAGCGACATCGGAGGGCAGATTTTGATGCATGAGTGTAGATAAGATCACGTCCAGGTTGGAAGAAGCTAATCGACCAAACCAATCCTTTTTACGTACGATTGCCTTTTGTCATAGTTAACCCCCTGCGCCAAAATCAGAAAGCCAAGCTCTAGACATTAGTTTCGCAGTTGAAAGTAATTTTAGCCGCTTGTGGCGGCCACTGAGTGAGCCAATATGTGGGGGGCTGACCGAAGTGCCTGATACCCTTATACCTTATTTCCCTTATACCCCTGACCTTTCATATAGGTGAGTTGCCCAGGCTGCGCAGAGCCAATCAGAGCTATTTGCCTAGAATTAACGGCACACCTTAGTTTAGGTAAGGGATGAGTATCACTCAAAATATCTCTCTGAAGCTCTAAGAGGCACATTTTTCGGGTCGAAACTAATGGCTAAAGGTGACTATTTTTTTGCTTATTTGGAAAATAAAATAACAAACTGATCTTCTTGGCGTACAATTAACCAATAACCACCAAAGATTTACGTGTCAATGATGACCTTCTTTAATCGCTTTCTCACCTCCTCTTTTTGGATAGTGCTACTGGCCATTGGCTTTACGGCCTGCCAATCTGATAAAAAGCAGCCATCCCAAGAAGAGCAGTCCTCAAGCAACGAAACCATGCAGGCTTACGAGCGGCAGATCCAAAAGCTGGAAAATGCCGTGTTAGGGCAGGATAGCACTTTGTCTCTCGATTACTTTCGGCAGGAAGTACGCGAAACTCGTAATATGATTGAACAGGACCGGGAAAATTATTCCCAAGAAATGCAGGAATCCATCGCCGTGCTCGACCAACGCTGGACTGATGCGCTCGCTCGCTGGGAAGCACGATTGGTAGACACAGATTATTTTCAAATTCGTAAGAATATCGAAGCGTATATTGCTCAAGTGCGCGACTCGGTACAAGAAGGAGCCGTACAGGAATGGGCACCCATAAAAGACCAATTCGAAGAAGAGATCCAGCGCATGGAGGCTGCGGCTGATAGCGTATCCATATCCACTCTCACCGACGATCGTCAAGCCTTGCAAGGGCGCTTTGAGATGGTGCGTGAACGCTGGAAAAAGAGCAGTGATACACCTAAGTACTAGACCTGATATAGCCATTGTATTCTTTTTTATGACCTGCCTTAGTTGCGAACTGAGGCAGGTCGTTTTATTTTAGAGAAATTTATTGGCAACTTTATGATCATCTCAAGCTAATTTTATATGCCGCGATCCTTACTATTCCTGCTCCTGATGTGCAGCCTTGGCCTGCCGGGTTGGGCCCAAGAAGAGGGGCTCCGCCTAGAGGGTACCCCTTACGTCTTCACAGTCGAAGTAGAGCTGGCCAGCACCCGGGTCAAAAACCAAGGCCGTTCTGGTACCTGCTGGAGCTTTTCTACACTCTCCTTTTTGGAATCAGAGCTGCTGCGCATGGGCCGGGGCGAATACGACCTCTCCGAGATGTTTGTGGTGCGCAACATCTATGAAGCCAAGGCCCAGCATTACCTGCGCTTTCAGGGCCATGCACGTTTTAGCGCCGGGGGAACTTTTCACGACGTCAACCATGTGCTACGCGATCATGGCCTGATGCCCCAATCGGCCTACCCGGGTCGCCTAGTCAACCCCGAGCGCCACGATCACAGCGAGCTCGACGCCGTGCTGGCAGCCGTGGTCGAAGCCCTGGTGGAGCAGCGCAGCCCCCTCAGCTCCCGCTGGCCATCTGCGATCAGTGGCATCCTCGACGCCTACCTGGGCGAGCAACCTGAGGAATTTGCTTACGAAGGCAAAAGCTACACCCCCCGCAGCTTCGCCGACATGCTCGGCGTCAAAGCCGATGACTACCTCGAATTTGCCTCTTTCACGCATCATCCTTTCTACGAAACCTTCGTGCTGGAAATCCCCGACAACTGGGACCACCACCGCTTGTACAACCTGCCCCTCGATGAACTGATGCAGGTCATGACCCACGCCCTCGAAAACGGATATACCGTCGCCTGGGATGGCGACGTGAGCGAGGATGGTTTTCGCCATCGGCCCGGCCTGGCCAACGTGCCCGACCCCAGCTTCGAAGCCAGCCGCGAGGAAGAAATTCCCACCGAGCTGAGCATCACCCCCGGCCTGCGCCAGATCGCCTTCGACGATCAGCGCACCACCGACGACCACCTCATGCACCTCACCGGCCTGGCCAAAGATCAGAATGGTACCACCTTCTTCCTTACCAAAAACTCTTGGGGCCAAAGCAATAGCTGTGGCGGCTACCTCTACATGAGCGAGGCCTACGCTCGCTACAAAACCGTTCACATCATGGTGCATCGCGACGCGGTGCCCAAGGCCATCCTCCAAAAACTCAAGCCAAATGATTGATGGCTAGGAGTTGCTAATGGGGTGAAGGTCTTTGATGCTGGTCGTATTACCGAAGAGATTTTCCGCTCACCATGGCCCTAACTATCCGCTTGTTTTGCCTCCTCTTACCGAGCTTCTTGCTCATCGGTATGCGAGCGCCTCGACACGCCCTCTACCTCAGCTTGCAGGAAATCCGCTATCAACCGGGTGCGCTCTCGGTGGGCTTTCGCATCTTTAGCGATGACCTCGAAGACGCCTTGCGCCAGCACACGGGTCGCTCCGTCCCGGTGATCGACCACTGGCAAGAGCAGAAGACGCAGGCGGCCATCATGGTCTATTTGCAAGCCAAAACCAGTCTTATCCTCGATGGGCAAGTCGTCAACCTCGCCCTCGACCACCTTGAGCCGCAGCAAAACGCCACCTGGATCGCCTGCCACGTGGCGCTCGATACTCCACCTCACGAGATCTCCGTCGACAATCGCCTGTTGCTCGATGTCTTCGATACCCAAAAAAACCTGGTCCGCATCTATCACGGCCAGGAAATGCATCTTTCCCAACTGGATCAGACACAGACCAGGGTTCGGCTGCGGTGGTGAGGGGGGGCATAGAGGCAATATTTGACATAGGGGGATATGGCATCACCCTCCCAAACGTATCCTTTAGCCCGCATACCGCTGACAGGCACCGCTCGTTAGCGGAGGTAGCGACTGGCATCGTCGGCGAAGACGGTTACGACCATGCCTTGATCGAGGCGCTCGGCTACGCGGATGGCTCCGGCCAGGTTAGCGGCCGCAGAGCGGCTGATGAGCATGCCTTCTTCGCGCGCTACGCGCTCGAGCCAGTGCGAGGTCTCAGCTTCGCTGATAGTAAGGGTCTCGTCGATCAGGTCTGGACGGAAAATGCCGGGAACATCGTCGCTCTCGAAGACGTGCCAACCAGGTAGGGTATGCGCTTGGGCCGCCGGTTGTAGGGCAATGGCGCGCATGTCAGCGTTTACCTCTTTGAGCTTCATCGCAGTGCCGGTGATGGTGCCACTGCTGCCCAAGCCCGCCACGAAGTGCGTGACCTGACCCCGGGTTTGGTGATAAATTTCGCGGGCCGTACCGTGGTAGTGCGCCTTCCAATTTTGCTCATTTTGGTACTGATCAGCAAAAAAATACTGATTGGGCTGCATCAAGGCCAGTTGGGCGGCTTCGGCGCGAGCGCCTTCGATACCTGCTTCAGCCGGGGTGAGTTGCAACTCGGCGCCATACGAGCGCAAAGTACGCAGATGGGCCGACGGCGAGTCCTCTGGTAGACAAAGGGTAAGCGGCAGGCCCATCCGGGCACAGATGGCAGCGTAACAGATACCGATGTTGCCGGTGGTAGCATCGAGCAGGCGCTGTCCCTGGCCGAGCTGACCGTTGAGCACCGCTGCTTTGATGATCTCGAAGGCAGGGCGGGCCTTGACACTCTGGCCCAGTTGTCGCCATTCCAATTTGGCGAGCACCGGCACCCCTGCCTGCCTCCCAACGCGCCGCAGGGGGAGCAAGGGCGTCTGACCAATCAGGGTAGCTACCTTGTCCAGGTGAGCCACCACTTCAGGAGATTGAGTAAGGGTCAACATATCATGAGGTAGTAAGAACTGTGGTCGGCTCGGCGCTGTACGCCCACCAAGACCATATACCAAATAAAAACAGGCTGCCCATTACCGGGAAGCCTGCTATTTTTTTGCGTATTTTCGTACAAAGTTACCGCCATTACCAATCAAACCATCAACCCGCAGGTGGAAAGCAAAAGGTGGTTCGATGCGAATGAGCGTTTCCAAAATTTATAGGCTAACACCGAAAAGCAGCGAAAGGTTTGCCATCGATTTCCTGCTCTGCTTTGAGTAACTTTGCCACAGGCTGGTCATTCGTTTCGCGGTTCAAAGTTCAAGGTTGAACGCTACCCAAGCTGCGCAGAGCCAATCAGGGCTATTTGCCTGGAATGAATGGCACACCTTCACCTATATGAACGGTCA
>CAYVAP010000106.1:0-10338 GCA_964449365.1 uncultured Bacteroidia bacterium | reverse complement strand
AAGATCATCGAAGAGCGAGCCGACAAGTGGGCCTTCATGTTTTATGAGATGGGGGTGGAGCCCAAGATGCCCGAGACTACTCTGAAGCAGTCAGATTGAGGAGCTCCGACGTGGCTGATTTCACGAATCTTCCTCCCTCACCAACCCCCCTACCAAGCGGACCAGATCCGTTTCGGAGGCATTGAGGTCGCGCAGCACACGCAGGCGCTCCAGCTCGGTATCGAGGTACTGCAACTGCACCTGCCGGAAGTCGAAGGTGTTGCTCAAGCCGGTTTCGAAGCGGTCATTGGCCAGGTCGAGGTTGCGGCGGGCGTAGCGGGCGCTTTCGCTTTGCAGCCCCAAAATCTGGCGTTGGGCCTCGTAGTTGTCATACACTACGGATAGCTCGTTGGTGAGCGACTGCTCTAGCTGTCGGCTACTCGTCGCGGCAATGGCTTCGTTGAGCTGGGCGAGTTGCATCTGCCGCTGGCGGTTGAAGCCATCGAAAATCGTAAAGGACAAGGTGAAGCTGAAGGCGTAGTCGCTGGCCCAATCCACCGGCGCAAGGGTCGGCCCTGCCTCAGGATTGAGCGTATCTCGGTTGGCAAAAAGGGTGGTGCCTTTGGTGAGGTTGGCATTGGCCCCCAAACTGAGGCTCGGCCAGTACGCGGCCTGGGCGCTGCGCGTTTCCTGACGGCGAACTTGCTGACGCAAATACTGATTTTGCAGGTTGTGGTTGTTGCCCAGCATTTTTTCTTGCAAATCTCCCAACTGATAGCTCTCAAAGCGGGTCTCGAGGGTATCGGTCAGGACATAGCGCGTCTGGATAGGCTCCTGCATCAGCAGGTTGAGGCTACGAATGGTATTGCGCAGCGCCAGGCGTTGAGTAACCACCGCTGCCGAATCGGTGATCACGGCCGTTTTGAATTGCAACAAGTCAAAGGTCGAGGTCGACCCCACTTCGCGCCGAAACTCCTCATACTCAAGGCGTCGCTGCGAAGTAGACAGGATTTCTTTGCGTACCTTTAGCTCTTGCTGTTGCAGTAGCGCATTGTAGTAAGCCAGCACCATGGCCTGTATGGTGTTTTCCACGACCACCGCGGCATTGCCTGCACTTTCTGCTTCCAGCAATTCGAACCGCTGCTTGTTGGCAAACATGGCAAAGCCATCGAATACGGTCCAACTGAGGCTAAGACCAGGGCTGATGTTTTGATTGCCGACGAAGAAAGACGCCGGGTTTTGGCTGCGAAAGTAGCGCCCATTGAGGTTGAGATCCAGGCGCGGCAGGGCACCTGCGTTGCCCCAGGCGTTGTTGGCTGCCGCCTGACGCTGCTCTAGCTCAGCGATGCGGAGGTCATAGTTGTTGCGCAAACCGATGGCAATAGCCTGGCCGAGGCTCAGAGGCTTTTGGGCCAGGGCAGATAGCGGCAGCAACAGGCTGATCAAAAAGAAACGAAAGAGGTAGGGCATGGGTAGCAAGTAGAAAAGGTGAGCGGAGAAATGGGAGCTGCCTATGCAACTCTCTAAGGGAGACTTGGCTTGGCTTGGCAAAGATAGCCAGCCTGTGGCTCACTCCAGCGCCCTTTGTAAATCTCTGGCGGTCCAGCGGTGAATGGTCGGGGCAAGGAGCCGCCCAGCCGTGGTCGAGGCGAGAGCGAGCAGATGCTCAGGCTCTTCGATTAGGTGGAGGCCTCCTTGGGGTGCACCTAGGGGGTCGAGCAATCGCCAGGGCGAAGCTTTTAGGGTCAACTGTGTCATGTCAAAACCTGGCTTTGGGTCAGAGGCTTTCCACCAGGCTTCTTTGGCCGTCCAGAGCTGCAAAAAGTAGCGGTCGCGGGCCGGGGTTTCACCCAAGGCTTTGAGCTGAGCGCATTCGCTGGGAGAAAAAAAGCGAGAGGCCAGAGCGGGCCTTACCTTGCGATCCCAGCGCTCGACATCGACACCTACCGGATGCGCGGCGCAGAGGGCCAACACGGCGTAGCCTTGGGTATGAGAGAGGCTCAGGTAGCAGTCATGGGCAAGTAAATGGGGCTTTCCATAGGGGGAAATGGCCAAAGGCACCGCTTGGGGAGGCAGCCCGAGCCGATGGCTCAACACCGCACGTGCTAGCAACCGCGCCGCGAGGTATTCCAGGCGAGGCGACTCGACCCGAAATCGACTCAAACGGGCTTGCTCTTCGGTGGATAGCCAGGAGGCCCATTCATTTTGTCCGGCTAGCAGGCAGGGATCGAGACCGTAGATTTCGCAACTGACGCCCGACACTACTGATTTTTTTCTGCTTGAATACCAATCCCCACGCGGTATACCTCGCAGAGGCTGCTATCGCGCATAAAATGAAACAGTTGCACCTGCGGGGCATCGCTACCGCTGAGTGGCAGATGGGGGGCAGGCTCGATGGTCCAGGCCACGCGCTTACCTTGGCGCTCGGTGAGCCAATTGCCCACCGGATCGATCAGCCGCTGGTTGATCAGTTGCTCCTCGACCTGCCCCTCAGGACCTAGGTAGCGCAGTTTCAGGTAGAGATTTTCGTAGCGAAAATCAGCCCCTAGATCGAGATCGATGCGTAGGGGAGCGCCTGCTTTCGCCTCCGGTGGCAGGGTGAAGGCCAGGGTGTCCTGCATGAGCCAGCACCCGTCTGCGAAAGAGGCTTCGGCTAGATAATCCGGCCCGGAGCAGGCCATGAGCCCCAACCACAAGCCCAGACTCAAGCGGAGGATTTTCATGAAGCAGGAGGATTTTTGGGATCTTGGTTGCCGTCTTTGCTGTTGCGGTTGTTGCCGCTGCCATCATTGCCCCCTTGGTTGTTGGGGCCTCGGCGCGGGTTGCGGCCTTTGCCACCCCGTCGGCGCGGACCTTTACCAGAGCCAGCGCGACGACTGCGGCCCCGTGGTTGGTTGCCTCCCTGGTTATCCGAAGGGTTGTCGTTTGGTTTGGCGGGCGCATCTGATTTTTTCGGATCCTGCGTGGGCTTCTGATCGCCGCCCTGCTTGTTTTGAGTGGATGGGTTGCCCTCTCGGCCGCGGCCCTGCGGGTTACGACCTTTTCCGCCGCGTCGGCGGTTGGTTTTTTTGCCCTGCTTACGCTTGGGTTCAGGGGCCGGCACGTTGGTACCCACCACATCGACAAAGTCCAGATCCGCCTGGCTGCGATCCCTTTCGTCGGTTTCGTCGAGGTCGGTGGTGGTCCCAGCCCCCAAAAGTACGTCAGGTTTGTCGCCTTTGCGGTTGGCCGCAGCGATGCGCTTGACCTCCTCTACGTCGATGGGGTGCCAGGTGGATTCGTTTTGATAGCTAAACCACATAGTGCGCTTGAAGATGTCGGTCTTTTGTAGAAAAGCCCGTCCCTTGCTGGTTTCCAGCATGTCCACCTGGGGAAAATCTTCCAGCGCATCCAGGTATGACTCCAGCTCATAGTTGAGGCAGCATTTGAGCCGCCCACATAGGCCGGAGATCTTCATCGGGTTGAGCGAGAGATTTTGGTAGCGCGCAGCAGAGGTGCTCACCGTTTTGAATTCCGTGAGCCAAGTCGAGCAGCACAGCTCTCGGCCACAGGACCCAATCCCTCCTACCAAGCCCGCTTCGTGGCGCAGCCCGATCTGTTTCATCTCCACCCGGATGCGAAACTCCCGCGCCAAGAGCTTGATCAGCTCGCGAAAGTCGACCCGATGGTCGGCGATGTAGTAAAAAATGGCCTTGGCATTATCTCCCTGAAACTCTATGTCGCTGAGCTTCATGTCGAGGTTGAGCTCCTGAATGATTTCGCGACTGCGTGAGAGAGCTTCCGGTTCGCGCTGCCGCACTTCTTGTAGCAGCTCGACGTCTTTCTCGTTGGCTTTGCGATAGATGCGAGGTGTTTCTTTGAGGGGCTTGTGATAGCCCTTCTTCTTCATCTGCAACTCGGCCATCACACCGCCGAGAGAGAGGGTGCCGACGTCGTAGCCACGATCACTTTCGACCACGACTACATCGCCGATGTAGAGCCGCAGGCCGTTGACATTGCGATAAAACCCCTTCCGGGTGTTTTTGAAGCGTATCTCGTAGATGTTGTCGACTTCGGTCTGACCAGGGGCCAGCATGTTGTCGAGCCAATCATAAGCGTTGAGTTTGTTACAACCGCCAGTGGCACAGCCGCCGTTGCGACCACAGCCACCGGTGGAGCAGCCACCGCTGCCACAGGATCCACATCCCATAATATGATCTATGTTTTAACTGCCGGTGGGTATTGAACACGACCGACAGGACCGGGCAATAGCCATCAAAGCCATGATCTGAGGCATCTTGCGCCGTTCAGGATCAAGGGATGATGGCGATTTATAAGGGTAGAGAGTGGATATCCGGACACAAACCGCCCAACAAGGGTGATCGCTTGGCTGCTGACCAGAGGAAGTGCGATGAGGGCAAAGCTCCTTCGAGGCAGCAGAGAAGAAAGTGATGTATGCAAAAGGGATGAATCAATCCCTAAAACTATCGATGTTGGGGCCTGGTGGACGCATTGGTCTCCGGCCACTCTCGGGCTGGTCTGAGCCAGCTATTCCTGATTCATCAGGGTATCGGAAAGAACGTGGGGAGCGAAAAAGCCGAACATTACGGCTCATTCGTATATCAATGATGAACGAAGATACAAGGCAAATGGCCCCGATACCAACTTTTAATCACCATGAGTCAACAATCTAGCCATTTTTTTTGGCGTGGACAACTGCGCGTGGCGGAAGGGGCCCAGGGTGAGGGGCCGACCTGGGCCGAAGCCCTGCCACCAAATAGGAGGGCTCGCGGCAGCACGTTCGGTTCATATGGGTGAACAGAGGGGTACTCCCCCTCACGAATCGTGAATGTTGCATCCTGCGTCATTCTCCCACCACCTCAGCCCCTTCCAAGATGTAGTTGAGGTGATCGATGTCGCTGTCATTCACACGCAGGGTACCCTTGAAGGTACGATATTCGTCGTTGGCAAACATCTGCTTGGGATCCACCAACTCCAGCTCCATTACCGACTCGGGGCCGGCCCCGCCGCAAAAAAAGCAGGATTCGAAGGAATTTTTCGAGAGCACGTAGTGGCCCGGCTGCACGGGGATCACGTAGCCCGCGATGTAGACTGGCTTGCCGGTCTTGGCCTGCACCTGCGGCCCAAAGCTGGGAAACCACAGCCACTCGTCTACATCTTCGTAGTATTTTTCTTCGAATTTGACGTCCGCCAACTGCTCCCAGGTCAGGGGCAGGTAGTCGCCTTCTGGCAATAGGGTAGGCGTTGGCTTAGGTGGCTCTTTTTCGGCTTGCTTTTGCGAGCGGGCATAGGCCAGCAAATCCTGATCGCTAGGCGCAGGTTGCGGCATAGAATCATTGGCCACAACGTCGGTGGCAGCCTGCTCCTCGGCGCAGGTCGATTCTCCGCAGGCAGCCAGGCTACCCATCAGCATTAGCCAAACAAACCAATATGTGTTGCTCATAGCGAGATCTTTCTTGTTGCCATAGTCAAAGGTACAGCCTGTCGCTACATCCCCCAAATATCGCGCCTCAAGGGAGGAAGCTGGCCTTTGCCGAAACCTAGGGCTTCGCATTCGTAATTCGTGATTCGTAATTCGTAATTCGTAATTCGTAATTCGTAATTAAAGTATTGATGATCAGTGGTTTATGTAAATTTTAAATTTTAATTGGTCAATTACTTCTACTTCGCGCCGAAATCCTTGGTGGACGCGCCATTTAGACGTTTCGGCATGGGTACTTCGCTTTGCTCAGCACAGACTCTCGCGAGCCCCTCAACGGTAGATTGGCGTAAAAAGTCCCGAATCCCGAATTTTGAATCTCAAATTAAATTGTCCGCCATGACCTCGGGAAACTGCTCAGGCGTACAGGCAAAGGCGGGGATGTCCAACTCTGCCAGGCGAGCAGCCATGCCTTCGTCGTAAAAAGGCTTGCCCTGATCGCTGAGGGCTAGTAGCACGATGAGGTTGACGCCGCTGGCTTTCAGCTCGGCGGCGCGACGCAGCAGGCCCACCCGGTCGCCGCCTTCGTAGAGGTCGCTGATCAGCACTAGCACCGTGTCGCGCGGGCGGCGCACCAGCGATTGGCAGTAGGTGAGGGCGCGGTGAATGTCGGTGCCGCCGCCGAGTTGCACCCCGAAGAGCAACTCCACCGGATCATGCAGATGCGGCGAGAGATCCACCACTGAGGTGTCGAAGGCTATCAACTGGGTGCGCAGCGCCCGCATGGAGGCCATCACCGCGCCGAAAATGCTGGCGTAAATCACCGAGGGAGCCATAGAGGCACTCTGGTCCATGGCCAGGATCACATCCTTGAGGGCTGCGCCCCTGCGCCCGTAGCCATAGAGCCGCTGCGGGATGATGCTGCGGTACTCAGGCTGGTAGTGCTTGAGGTTGGCCCGAATGGTGCGGTGCCAGTCGATCTCGCGCAGCTTGGGGCGGTGGTTGCGGGTGCCGCGATGCAAAGCGCCATGTAGCGCCTGGATCATGGGCAGGCGCAGGCGCTTTTGCAGCTCTTCGACCAAGGCCGCCACGATCTGCCGGGCCGTAGCTCGCGACTGCTCGGGCATCACGTCCTTGAGGCTGAGCAGGGTGGCCACCAGATTGATGTCTGGCTCTACCGATTGTAGCACTTCGGGTTCCAGCAGCAGTTGCTTGAGGCCCAAGCGATGCATGGCGTCGCGCTGCATCACCCGCACCACTGAGCGGGGAAAATAGCGCCGGATGTCGCCCAGCCAGCGATGCACCTTCGGGCTGGAGGCTCCGAGACCGCCTCTGCGTTGCTTTGGGTCGGCGTCGTACAGCTCGGAGAGGGTCTGATCTAGCCCTTGCATGGCTCCGCTAAGGGATTGACCGGTGCCGTCGGCTTCGTCGCCGCCTAAGATCAGGCGCCAGCGGGTGAGGGTGTTGGTGGTCATGTGGTGAGCAGTGAGCAGTGAACAGTGATCAATGAACAGTGAGCAATGAACGGTGAGCGGTGAACGGTGATCAGTGATCAATGAACGGTGAGTAGTGAACGGTGAACAGTGAGCAATGAACAGTAAAGAGGGGGATGTTCGTGCTTTTGGAGCGAAAGTCGCTACCCGTCAGCTTGATTACAATCGGCTAGGCATCAGGTTTTTCAACTAATGTTTTCGAGATTAAATACGTGCCTACATGCTACTAGATATTATCGGTCAATTTAGACAGGATTCCAGGATTCATAGCATTATGAGCACCTGAAAGCATCCTGTTGATCCTGTCCATTCTGTCAAAAAACGAGCGCGCCAAAGGCTCATGTCCAGTAGTATGATGCGACCATTTAGCCTAGCCCTAATAAGCCGTCTGTCAGGTATTCCAGCTACGAACCGATGACTCTGAACTCCGAACTTTTCCCTATTCAATTATGTCCTTCATCGCTTAGCTGGGGTCTTGAGGTAGCGTTGGGCGTCTGCTTTGTAGGGTTCATTTTCGTCGAGGTCGAGCACGGCTTCGTAGGCGTCGATGGCCTGATCGCGCTGCCCGAGGTAGTCGTAACACATGCCCATGTATAGCTGATTGGCAGGCAGGTAAAAGTCCTCTTCGACCTTGGCCAACTCGGCCATGTGGTTGCTTTGGGCCAAGTAGCCGAGGGCGCTGCGGTAGTCGCCGCTTTTCATCTCGACCTGAGCGCGGTTGTGGTAGACCCGCATCATCAGGTAGGTGGTGTGGCGGGAGGACTGGCTGGTGATGTTGCGTGAGTTGTGGCCCGCCTGGCTCTGGTAATGGTTGATCAGCTCGTCGAGGACAGCCTGGGCTTTTTGTTCTTGCCCGGCTCCTATCAGGGCGCGGGCGTAGTCGTTGCGAAACCAGGTGTTGCGCGGGTAGCGTTCGCTGAGGCGGCTGGTCATGGCTACCCCCTGGCTGGGGCGGTTGATTTCATCGTTGTAGATGGTGCCGAGGAAGTACATCGCCTCCACCTGAGCCAAGTGACCGGGGGTGTTGGCGGCTTGCTGCATCTCTTTTAGCCCCTGCTGCACATCGCCGGGGGGAAAAAACGACAGCACCGGGCGAATCATGGGGTGGCTCTTGTGGTAGGTGGCCACGTAGTAGTGGTATACGCCCGCCACCATGTCGAATTCAGGCTGCTGCCCGAGGTAGTCGATGCAGTCTTCGAGCGGGTCGATGGTGCGGCGCGCCGCGCCCATGGCCGACCACCACTGGTTGCGATAGGCATAGGTGCGGGCTTCTAGGGCGTGGACCATAAAGCCAAAGAAAGCCAGTTCCGGGGCGTAGGCTGCTTGGTCTTTGAGGTCGTCGATCTTGTCTTCAGCGATGGCCAGCCGTTCTTCGATGTAGTCATAATAGTCGAGCATGGTCACCGACAGGTAGGTTTGCCACCAGCGGTTGACGGCCTGTAGGAAGTAGGGCGCGGGATGATCGGGGTACTTGTTTTCCAGGGCCTGCAACGTCTCATGAGCCGCCTCGAAGGCGAAGTTGTAGGTCTGGTTCATGCCTTTGAGCGCTTGAGGGCGAAAGGCAGGGTCGTCAAAAACCTGGGCGTGCAGCATGCCAGCCACCAGCAGCCACAGGGCGTAAACATATTTCATGGCGAAAAAAAGGGTGAATGGGGTTTGGTTCATCACCCTTTTAAACGAATTTCATGGCTGAGGTTTGGGTTCTAGCCCTGCATCCCGCAAATTCATGCGCAGCGGGGAAGCCAATCCAGCCGGATCATTCCGTCAGTACTTCCTCGCCGCGTGCGGCGATTTCCTGAATGGAGGGCTCGGTGAGCAGCAGGTCGCTCACGGCCCAGGGCATCCCGAGGTATTGGGAGAGGTCGCTTTCGAATTCTTGCACCAGCATGGAATCCACCCCGTAGACGTTGATGGGATCGGCGGGGTCAATTTCATTGACGGGCAACTGGATCTTGCGCGAAAGCCAGGCGATGATCCAGCGTTGGATTTCAGCGGCGGAGCTGGGCTTTTTGACTGCCAGGCTGGTGGCTGCTTGTTCGGGTGCGTCGGCTTCGGCACTAGCCACGACCCACTCGGAGACTATGCGCAACTGGCCTGCCAGGTAAGCCTCACGGGTGGCGCTGCGCTGGATCTTGCCGCTGGAGGTCTTCAGTATGCTCTTGCGTGCCAGCAAGACGATGGCGTAGGGCTGCAACTCGTGGTGTACCGATATGGCCTCGCGGATGGCCGCGATGATCTCAGAAGACTCCTGATCGGAGAGCTGCCCGCGCTGCACTTCCTGCAAGATCAGCAGCCGCTCTTCTCCCTCTTTCTCCAACGACACGGCGGCCCCAGCGCCCGGTCGTAGCTTCGCGTGGACTTGCTCCACCGTGTGCTCGATGTCTTGGGGATAATGGTTTTTGCCCCGAATGATGATCAGATCTTTGCGCCGCCCGGTGATGTAGAGCTGGTTTTGATGCATGAAGCCCAGATCACCCGTACGCAAAAATGTGCCTTCCTGCCCTTGGGCCTTGGCTTCGAATATGTCGCGGTTGCGCTCGGGCTGCTGCCAGTAGCCCTGACCGACGCTTTGGCCCTGCACCCAAATTTCGCCGATGCGATTTTCCCCCCATACTTGAGCGGTATCAGGATCGACGATCTGCAAGTTGAGTCCTTCACCCACGTAGCCACAAGCCACCAGTTCTTGCGCGTCGGGATCATCTTGGGGCACGACTAGGGCCTGACCTTTTTGCAGGGCCGAGCGGGAAATCGATAGCCAGGTAGGGCCAGCCAGGGGGCTTGATTTGCCACCACTCACCGCCAAGGTCGCCTCGGCCAGGCCGTAGCATGGCAAGAAGCGATCCATGCGAAAGCCGGCTGGCGCAAACTTTGCGGCAAAGCGTCGCAAGGTAGAGCCGCGCACGGGCTCTGCCCCGCTGAAGGCAGTTTCCCATCTGCTCAGGTCCAGCGTGGCCACCGCCTCGTCGGCGATTTTTTTGGTACACAGCTCATAGGCAAAATTGGGACCGCCAGCCACCGTCGCGCCAAAATAGGAGATGGCCTGCAGCCAATGCAGTGGATTTTGCAAAAAGGTAAGGGGAGACATCAAGTAGAGGGGTCTGCCCAAATACAGGGGGTGCAAGACGTTGCCGATCAGGCCCATATCGTGGTAGAGGGGCAGCCAGCCCGCCAAGATGGTATCGGAGCCGGTGCGAAACGCCTGTTGGATCACCCCTTGATTGTGCAGCAGATCGCCATGCGTGATCCGCACTCCTTTGGGCGCGCCAGTCGAGCCGGAGGTGTACTGCAAAAAGGCTAGATCATCGCTTTGGGGCGTGAAAGCCAGCCACTCATCGGCGGCTTGGTCGGGGATGTCATCGACAGGAATCCATGCCTCAGCTTCCTCCTCGATCAGTGCGGGCACCCCGGTATTGACCATGCTCAGCACCATGCGACTGGTGAGCATGG
>CAYVAP010000105.1:0-10339 GCA_964449365.1 uncultured Bacteroidia bacterium | reverse complement strand
ATCCCTTTGTTATTGCTGAGTTACAGTATTTTCATCTTTCAAAATACGCCGGGCTAATTTCCTATCAGATTACACACCCTAGCTCTATTCCCCCCTCACAGCTGATACACCACCGTCAGCATGGTCTGGCCTACGGCTTTGAGGGTCTCGCGGGAGATGGCGTCTATGTCGTCCTCGTGGGTGTGCCAATGCTCGAAGAAGCGCTGTCCGCCGGTGGGCTGATCGATGATGTCGATCATGGGCACCCCGCCCATCCGGCTGACGTAGACGTGGTCATCGATGATGCCATCGGTGCGCTCCAGGCTGAAGTATTGCTGGTAGCCCAGCAGATCCGCCGCGCGCCAGACGCGGTCGACCACCTGCGGCGCGTATTGCATGGACTGCCCCTCGCGGGTAAAGCGGGCGTTGGCGGCACCCACCATGTCGAGATTGATGCCCCACATGGCCTCATAGTTGGGCACATGCTTGTTGCGGGCCCAATACTGCGAACCCAGGCAGTAGGAGTCCCGCACTTCTGATTTACCATAATCCTCGGCATCCCAAAAAACGATGTCCACCCCAACCCTGGGGTTTTGCTGGTGAAACTGCCGGGCGATTTCCAGCAATACCGCCACCCCACTAGCTCCGTCGTTGGCACCGGGAATGGGTTCATCTTGCCGCTCGTCATCCTCGTCGGCGAAGGGGCGCGTGTCCCAGTGGGCCGAAAGCATGATGCGCCGCTGGCTCTCGGGATTGTAAGCCCCGATGATGTTGATCATGTTGAGGGCTGTGCCATTGAAGGCCTGCACCACCGCCGGCTGAGTGATGACCTTGGCCCCGAAGGAATCGAGCTTGGCTATCAACCATTCGCCACAGGCCACGTGCGCCTGGGTATTGGGCACCCGCGGCCCAAAGCTGAGCTGCTTTTCCACGTAGGCGTAGGCCGAGTCGGCGTTGAAAGTCGGCACCTCCACCTGCGGGCGAGCTGGCGGCTGCGGTGGTTCTTTGTCTTGCTGCGACGTTTCTTCTCCACAACTGATGAGCAGCAAACTGGCCAGGGCCACAAACAGGGTAGATATCAGAAGGCGAAGTGGTGGTTTCATGTGGTGGGGGGGGGGTAAAGGAATAGAGGGCATAGGGGCGTACGGAATACGGCTGAACTTGTAAGTAAAGAGCATCCTCCCCAAGGAGTGGCTGGCCCTTATGGCCACCATGACTCTTGCATTACTGCTGTCGAAGCGAGACAGGGCTCCTTTCCAATCAGCACGAAACCCTGACTATCAGTACGTTAAATTACAGATTCCGAATGGCCCATTTCGAATACCGGACACTACTCACTTATCAAACACCCACTCTGTCCCCTTGGGGCCGTCTTGCAGGCGAATGTTGACATCGTTGAGGCGGTCGCGGATCTGATCGGCCAGGGCGTAATCTTTATTTTTGCGAGCCTGCTGCCGCAACTCGATCAGTAGCTCCATCAAGCCGTCTAAGGTTTCGTGGTCTTGCCCGGCCTCCTCACTGTCAGTCTTCATGCCCAATACGTCGAAAAACACGTTGCGATAAGCCTGCCGAAATTGCTCGAAGGTCTCCGGGCGCACTGCAAAGGCTTTGTCACGGTGCTGGGCCAACGAGTTGATCACGGGCATGGCTTCGAACATGCGGGCGATGGCTTTGGCGGTGTTGAAGTCGTCGTTGAGCTCGCGCTTGACATCGTCGAGGAAGGTGCTCAGGTTTTGCTCGTATGCTTCGTTGAGCAAAAGGGCCTTGCCGCTGGGATCGAGTTGGCTCAGACGCATCAGGGCCTCGCCCATGCGTTTGAGAGCTTTTTCGGAACTTTGTAGGGCTTCGTTGCTAAAGTCGAGGGTGCTGCGGTAATGGGCCTGCAACATGAAAAACCGGATGGTCATGGGCGAATAGGCCTGCTCCAGCAAAGGATGATCGCCGGAGAAAAAGCCCTTGAGGTCAATGGCATTGCCCAGCGACTTGCCCATCTTTTTACCCTCGTAGGTGATCATGTTGTTGTGCATCCAGTATCTGGCCTCGTCGAGGTCGTGCTGATGCGCGCCGGGGCGGCAGGCGTTGCTCTGGGCGATTTCGGCTTCGTGGTGGGGAAAGAGCAGGTCCATGCCCCCGCCGTGGATGTCGTACTTTTGGCCCAGGTACTTGGTACTCATTACGGTACATTCCAGATGCCAGCCGGGAAAGCCCGATCCCCAAGGCGAGTTCCAGCGCATGAGGTGCGAGGGGTCGGCTTTTTTCCACAGAGCAAAATCGGCCGGGTGGCGCTTTTCGCTGCCGCCTTCCAGATTATCGCGAGACTCGGCCAGCATGTTGTCCAGGTCGCGGCCTGAGAGCTTGCCATAGTCGAATTTCTCATTGTACTTGGACACGTCGAAGTACACCGAGCCATTGACTTCGTAGGCAAAGCCATTGTCCAGGATCTCCTGCACCATCTCGATCTGCTCGCCGATATGACCCGTGGCGCGTGGCTCGATGCTGGGCCGCAGCAGGTTGAGGCGGTCCATGTCCTCCACGTAAGAGTTGTAGTAGCGCTGAGCTACCTCCATGGGTTCGAGTTGCTCCAGCCGGGCCTGCTTTTCGACCTTGCTCTCGCCCTCGTCGGCGTCGCCCACCAGGTGGCCCACATCGGTGATGTTGCGCACGTAGCGCACCTTGTAGCCCAGAAAGCTCAGGTAGCGAAAGACGATGTCGAAGGTGATAGCCGAGCGAGCGTGGCCCAGGTGGGCATTGCCATAGACCGTGGGGCCACAGACGTACATGCCCACGAAAGGCGGTGACAGAGGTTCAAATTTCTCCTTCTTGCGGATCAGAGAGTTATGGATATGTAGCTCGTTCACGGGCAGTCAGTAATTGAGAAGAGGCGATTTGCAAGCCACCCCTTCCTGATAGCTCCGCAAAGATGGCACTTGCCTGCTCGGATTGCAAGGGGGGAGTCGCTCACCTACATGAACGGTCAGGGGTATAAGGGGATAAGGTGGTCAGGTACGGCATTTACCTTCCGTTCCTCTTGGCTCACTCAAGGGTTGTACCTGCGGAACAATCCTACGGACTCTTTCAGTGCCGAATGACTGATCACGAATTTCGAATGAAATCCACGAGCTATTACGCCAGCGCGGCCTTGACTTTGTTGACCTTGATCGCAGCATGCGATGAATGGTAAATGGCCTGCCCGCCTCTGATCAAAATCAACTGGGGAGACTGATGCCATACGCCTAGGTCATCGGCGATGCGATTGGACACGTTGCGATAGCGAATCAGGTCTAGGTAGTAAAAAGCGACCTCCTCGGGTGCGAAGTCCCAACTCTGCTTCAACTCCATCTTGGTCATAGCGCTGATGCCACAGCGGGTGCTGTGCTTAAACACCGCCACAGGCTGCTGATAGGACTGCTGGAGGATTTCCTCCCACTGCGCCTCACTGCTGAGGTCTTGCCACTGAGCGTGGCGTTCGTCTTCAGGTTCAGAACTTGAGTGAAAAAGGGAATCGAAAAATGCCATGCGGGTAAACAAATAGATTGATTAGCGGCTGGTTAATCACAGACTAGATCAACCTGCGTCTGAGAGAACGAAACTACAAGCTTTTCCCGTGCGCCGCTATCAACTGACAGACAAATCGGGGGTTGACTAAAGAACAGTGATCAATTTGTCAGTGATCAATGGTCAGTAGTCAGTGGTCAATGGTCAGTAGTCAATGGTCAGTGGTCAGTAGTCAATGGTCAATGGTCAATGGTCAATGGTCAGTAGTCAATGATCAATGGTCAATGGTCAATGGTCAGTAGTCAATGGTCAATGGTCAGTGGTCAGTGGTCAATGGTCAGTAGTCAATGGTCAATGGTCAGTAGTCAATGGTCAGTAGTCAGTGGTCAGTAGTCAATGGTCAATGGTCAATGGTCAATGGTCAATGATCAATGGTCAATGATCAATGGTCAATGGTCAGTCGATTTATGATTCACCGTTCATTGTTCACTGCTAGCCGATCACTGTTCATTGATCACTGCTCACTGTTCACTGAGATCACTGTTCACTGTTCACTGAGATCACTGTTCATTGTTCATCGTTCACTGATCACTGATCACACCCAATCACGAGGCTTGAGCCACTCCAGCAATTGCGCCTCGGGGGTACCCGGCTCCGGCTGATGGTCGTAGACCCAGCGCACGGTAGGGGGCAGGCTCATGAGGATGGACTCGGTGCGGCCGTTGGTGCGCAGGCCAAAGAGAGTGCCCCGGTCATGTACCAGGTTGAACTCCACGTAGCGCCCCCGCCGAATTTCCTGCCAGACTTTGTGAGGTTCCTCCCAGGGCTCGACCTTGCGTCGCTCGACGATAGGCACATAGGCAGGCAAAAAGCTGTCGCCCATGGCCATGTTGAAGCGGCACCAGTCTGCTTCGCTCATGTCGTCCTGCCCAGGGCGCAGGTAGTCGTAAAACATGCCTCCGACCCCACGTGCTTCATCCCGATGGTGGTTGAAAAAGTACTGGTCGCACTGCTGCTTGTAGCGCGGATAAAAATCCGGGTGGAAACGGTCAGCAGCGTCCTTGAGGGTCTGGTGAAAATGCACGGCATCCTCGGGCCAGAGATAATAGGGCGTAAGGTCCGAGCCGCCCCCAAACCAGCAGTCGACCCGCTCGCCCTGCCCATCATACAGCTCAAAGTAGCGAAAGTTGGCGTGTACCGTGGGGATCATCGGGCTCTGCGGGTGAATCACCAGCGATAAGCCACAGGCAAAAAAGTTGGCCTCCGAAACTTCCAGGCGCTTCTGCATCTCTTCAGGCAATTCGCCATGCACGATGGAGATGCTCACCCCGCCTTTTTCGAAGACCGCCCCATCGCTGATGACGCGGCTATGACCGCCTCCACCGCCGGGGCGCTCCCACTGGTCTTCGGCAAATGTTGCCTTGCCATCCAGGGCTTCTAATTGGCTGCAAATGCGGTCTTGCAGGTCATGGATGTAGGTGGTAAAGGTTTCTTTGCTGGATGTGGCCATAGAGATAGATCGATGATTGAATAGCCAGAAGGGATGCGCTTCAACCGGTATAAATATGCAGCCAGAAGCGCTCCCTGGCCAAGAAGCCACAAACAGAACCGCCCTCAGGCGATTCTGTTTGTTTGGTGGTATATATCTAGTCGGTCGTCAATCAAATTCATACTCATACTACCAAAATACTTTTACTACCGTAATTTTCGAATAATATGGTATCTTTATCCCTGATACATTTGCGACTGGTGTCCCATTTACCGCTAGCATGCTGATGAGATGGGAGGATCCCTACATGGAGCCCGTGATTCCCTGGGATAGATCCCAAGGGGAAATCATGGAGCTATTGGTTCACGAGGAATACCTGTACGCGTTTGGTGCATTTGATAGCGTCGGGAGCCTCCCGGCTAGCAAGGCCGCCCGCTGGGACGGAACGACCTGGGAAGCCTTACCATCTTTAGATACGTTAAGTGGCTGGTCCATTCAATCCGCTGCCTTTTACCAGGGTGAGTTGTACGTGGGCGGAAATTTCCAGGGGCAAGGATCTCCTTATCTCTCTGACGTTGCTCACCTCAAGGACGGAGTCTGGCAGCCCATGGAGCAGGGCTTGAGCGGCCCACAAACTTGGATCAGCGGCATGGTGGTTTACGATAGCCTACTGGTGGTGGGAGGTCGCTTTCGCAAGAGCTTTGGCGACCCCGCCGAGGCGGTGATGGCCTGGGACGGACAGCAATGGCTGGAACTGGACCAGGGACTCTGGGACGGACAGGTAGAGGAGGTTTACGTACATGAAGGTGAGCTGTACGCCGGAGGGGTGTTCTTTATCCCCGGCGATCCAGATATGTGTTTCCTGGCTCGCTGGGATGGGCAGCACTGGCAGCGGGTAGGTTATTTAGACAATAAGGTCTTGACCTTTGCCAGCACGGATAGCGGGCTGTACATGGGAGGTGGCTTCGATTTCATCGGTGGGGTACCCCACAACAAGGTGGTGCGCTACGGTCCGGCGGCCACGCCCACGGCGGTCGAAGCCATGCCAGTTGGCCAAGACTGGTCAGTCAGCCCCAACCCTGCCCAGGGCCGCCTGCTGCTACACAATCCGCAAGGGCGGTACCTAGGTATCCTCACTTGGCTGGATGCCACGGGACGCGTGCTGCGCCAAGAGCGCATCAACAGCGACGCCAAGACCGTCAAGCTCGATGTGAACGGACTAGCACCAGGGCTGTACTTTTTGCAAACCGATGAAGGAAGGCTGTCTTTGAAGGTCTTGGTGCGGTGAGAGGAAAATCGTTTCACCTGATCACGGCTTGCGCCTGCAAACATCTGCGGTCGCTCCGGGGTTATAAGCGCAGCGCTTCAGCCTGCACCTATGCCGCAAAAACAGCCTCTGCTCGCCTACCTGATTTTGGTATTTCTGTGCCTGACCTGGGGAAGCTCATTTATTTTGATGAAAAAGGGCCTCGAAGCCTTTAGCCCCTTGCAGGTGGCCGGTCTGCGGCTGGTCTTTGCCGCGCTCACCTTGTTGCCCTTCTTGCTGCGCCGCCTCAACCACCTCAAGCCCCAAGAGTGGCGCATGATCTTGCTGGTAGGCATCGTGGGCAATGGCCTACCTGCCTTTCTCTTTCCCCTGGCCGAGACCAAAATCAGCAGCGCCAGCGCGGGCATCCTCAATGGGCTCAGCCCCCTATTTGCCCTGGTGATCGGGCAGGTATTTTACGGCTTTCGCTTTTCGAAGCAGCAAAACTGGGGGGTCTTGATCGGCTTTGTCGGGGCGGTGATCATCGTGCTGGGGGGCGGTGGCAAGCTCGACCTTTTCGATCAGATTACCTATTCCCTGGCGGTGGTGCTGGCTACCGTAGGCTACGGCCTCAGCACCGTTACCATCAAAAAGTACCTCAATCAGACGCCGCCCATCCTTTCCACTGGGTTGGCGTTTTTGATGATGGCCATTCCCTATGGGTTGTATCTACTCTTTTTTGGGCAAATAGACGTCGTATTCGCCGAATCGCCGCGAGCCTGGGCCTCGCTGGGCTATGTGGCTGTCCTCGGCGCAGTGGGTACCGCTTTGGCAGTGTATCTGTACTATCGGCTGATTCAGATGACGGACCCCATCGTGGCCTCGTCAGTAACCTATCTCGTTCCCATCGTGGCCCTGGCCTGGGGGCTGCTGGCGGGTGAGTCCATTGGTTGGGGGCAGGTGCTAGGGATGGGCGTCGTTTTGGTCGGCGTATACCTCGCCAACCGTAAGCGACGCAGGGCACTGCCCGAGTCGACGCTTGCGCAGTCAGAAAAATGATTAGGGAAAAATAATGCCAGGGAAATCGGTCAGGTTGAGCGGGGGAATAGAGGCATCCCACTCGGTAGCCTGATTGATCGCTTCGATGAACGCATTGGCCACCAACGCCTGCCCGCGCGAGGTAAAATACAACCCATCGATGGCAAAGACCCCTCCTTCGAGATACGCGTTGGTGAGCAGCAGCCCATCTTCGGTCATTCCTTCGCCCAATTTCTCAAAGAGCTGACGCAAGTCTACTACCACCACTTGCTGATAACCCGCCTCCTGATTGTGCCGATAGACCAGCGAGTCGAGGCTTTGGTTGTACTGGCCAATGGCATCCTGGAGGGTTTGCCGCTCTTGCGCATCCAGCACGAGGGTATTGGGCAGGGGATTTTCTGGATGCAGGCCCAACCGGCCCGGTAGCGAGTTGCTGCTACCCAAGCGACTGCGAGCCGTGAGCAAAATTTGGTCTTGCGAGGTTGCGACCGCAGGCAGCGTATTGCCCGTGCGCCGAAAATAGATGGGCTGCGGTGCTTGCCCGCAGGTCTCGACGCTGCGGTACCGATGAGGCAGGCTGCCAACAAAGGGAAAGGTGGTGATGTCGGGCAGGTTACCCACCAGTACGTGGGTGCGCGCACTGCGCCGCAGGGAAGAAAGGACCGCCTGATAGCGCTGCACAAAGCTGCCGACCGATAAGGCTGGGTAGGCCACGTTGCCTGCGCCCGTCATGGCCCGGTCGACCAGGTCTTCCATCCCCAGCCACAGGGTAGCGAAGGTGTAGCTACGGGTCGCCAATTCGTCGACGTATGATCCCTGCAAGCCCAATCGGCTGGCAAAGGGATTGGTCTGGATGAGGCTATCTTGGCTCACCTGGCTCAGTCGCAGGTGCGGAATGGCCAGGCTGTGAATGGGTGGCCGGGCCGGATCATTCCAGCCGCTACTGCTGTGGCGCAATTGCGTTTGGGGGATGGGCATCTGCTCGGGACAGCTCGGCGGGAGAATTTTTTCTAGCGCGAGGTAACCGCTACCGTCGCCGGTGGTAAGCGGTTGCACAAAGGTCATTTCTGTGGCTAGTGCCAATTGTCCGGCCAGCAAAACGGGGTAAGAGGTGGATTGTCCCTCCGGATAAAGCCCCAGCAAACTGCCCGGATCCCATCGGGTATCGCGAAATCCCGCGCTGTAGGCATCACCCCAGGCCAGGTACTGGCTCAGATTGAGCTGGCCAGGGGTTGGCTCAGGTGCGATCAACTCTTGCCTGCACCCTGTCAATCCTCCAAGCAGCAGTACCCACAACCAATGGTACCTCTTCGTAGCTATCTGTTTCATATGCCCCTTTGCCCTCTCCGCTCGTCATTTAAGCGGAATTGAAATAATCGTGGCTGGTTGCTGCCATAAGCATATATCGAAGAATGATGCCCATCCGTTTGCTCGCCTTCTGCTTTTTGGCCCGAAAACCAATTTCTGCGCTTCCAATGCAGGGGGATCGCTCGCCCCTGCCTGCGGAAATGGCGCTACTGAGTGAGCTTGCGAAAGACCTCTTCGAGCGAGTACGATTCGCGCGCCAGGCCCAGGATCGCATTGTTTTGGGCTACGCAAGCGGCGAATAGGTCAGATCGGATGTCGCGCCGGGTGTCCGTACGGATCTTGAAGGCTTTGTCTCCAAGTACTTCTACCGCTTTGACGCCTTCCCACTGCGTAAGCGCCTTATGATCGAAGCCCGCCTGCGCCACTTCCAGGTAAATCACGAATTCATCTCCCTCCAAGGTACGCAGATGGTCGGTACGTTCGTCGGTCATGATTTTTCCCTGCTTGATGATGATCACCCGGTCGGCGATTGCCTCTACTTCTGAGAGGATGTGCGAAGAAAAAATCACGGTTTTGTCTTGCCCGATATCCTGGATCAAGGCCCGAATTTCTACGATTTGGTTGGGGTCGAGGCCCGTGGTAGGCTCGTCGAGGATGAGTACCTCCGGATCGTGGAGCAGGGCCTGGCACAGGCCCACCCGCTGCCGATAGCCCTTGGAGAGGGCACCGATTTTTTTGTGCTGCTCGCGCCCCAAGCTCGTGAGGCGGATCACCTCGGGGATACGGTCGCGCAAATGCTGCCTAGAGAGGGAGTAGATCCGCCCTACGAAGGTCAAAAATTCGTGAACGTACATGTCGAGGTAGAGCGGATTGTGCTCGGGCAAATAGCCCACCCGCCGCCGTACTTCCAGCGGATGGGTGAGAATGTCGAATCCATCGACGGTGGCGGTACCACTGCTCGGTGGCAAAAAACCCGTGAGGATCTTCATGGTCGTACTTTTGCCTGCGCCATTGGGACCGAGAAAGCCCAAAATTTCGCCTTGCTTCACTTCGAAGCTGATCGCGTCGATGGCGCGTTGATCGCCGTACCATTTGGTCAAGCCCTGGATAGATACCATAATCATCTTAATTTACTATCTTCGGACAAATCCTCAGTTATGAAGAAGCTTTTCCCTATCTTCTGCTTGCTGATCGCCATCTTCTGCGGCGCTTGTCAGCCCGAATCGCAGCCACAAAGCGACCTTTACCTCACGCGCGTAGCCAACGATGGGCAAGACACCCTGACCCTCTATCGAGGAGAGTTGCCAAACGTGGTGCGCACCCACTTGCTCAGCGAGCCTAAGACCATTCACCCCATCGTGCAGGGCGATGCCAAGCGCGCCTTGGTGCTGCAACATACCCATCAATCGTTACAGACCCAAGACATGGAGACCAGCGAGCTCATCCCCCTGCTGGCGCGCATGGTCGAGCGTAGCGACGATGGCCTGAGCTACACCTACGAATTGCTTGCAGGGACGGCCTGGCCCGATGGTGCCCCTCTTACGGTCGACGACGTAGCCTTTACCCTAAAAATGATGCTCTGCCCCCACGTCTCCAACCCGGCCCTGCATCCCTACTTGGCCTACGTTTCTGACCTGGAAACTGCCCCGGATGCCCCCCGGCGCTTTACGGTGCGCATGAGCGACTACTTCATGAGCAATGAGCTGTTTGGGGTGTATTTTCTTATCCTCGATCCACGTCGCTTTGATCCCCAGGGGTTCCTGGCCCCCTACTCGGTGGCCGAC
>CAYVAP010000104.1:0-10357 GCA_964449365.1 uncultured Bacteroidia bacterium | reverse complement strand
CTTGGCGTAGGCCTTGCCAAATTCGTACAGCGCCAGATCTTCCTGCTGACGGTTTTGGTTGTGCTGCACCGTCTCCAGGGCCCCTGGCAGCAGCGATTGCCGCATGATGCCTAGCTCCTCACTCAGCGGATTGACGATGGGCACTGCCCGCTCATCGCCCAGCTCGACCGAGACCAGCGAGTTGTTCATGATTTCGTAGAAGCCATTGGCGCTGAGGTAATTGGCGTAGCGTTCCTGCACCTCGTGCTGATCGCGGTATTGGCCCTGTCCCAGCGAGGCAGTGAAGGTGCCGGGCAATTCGACGTTGTTGTAGCCGTAGACCCGCAGGATGTCCTCGATCACGTCTACTTCGCGCTGCACGTCCACGCGGTAAGGCGGCACCTGGAGGTGTAGCTGATCGCCTTCGCCTTTGACTTCGATCTCCAGCGCCTCCAGAATGTCGATGATGGTCTGTCGCCCCAGGGGCTTGCCCACCAGTCGCTCCGTTTTGGCCACCGAGAGGTCTACTGCGAAAGGAGGAAAATCGCTGAGCTTGATATCGGCTACCTTCGAAGCAGTCCCTCCCGCGATTTGGGTGATCAGCAGCGCAGCACGACGGGCTGCCGTCTCGGTCATGTGCGGATCGGCTCCCCGCTCAAAGCGAAAGGAGCTATCGCTGCTCAAGCCCAGACGCTTGGCGGTTTTGCGTACCGTACCCGGATCAAAGTAAGCCGATTCGAGGAAGATGTTTTGGGTCTGCTCGGTAACGCCTGAGTTGAGGCCGCCCATGGCCCCCGCGATACAGAGCGGACGCTCGGCGTCGCAGATCATCAGATCCTGGCCGGGCAGCAGCTTGCACGCCTCTTCGTCCAGGGTTACAAAGGTGGTCTCTTCCGCCAGGGTCTTGACCCGGATCTCGCGGCCCTGCAATTGGTCGGCGTCGAAGGCATGCAGCGGATGTCCCAGCTCGTGCAGCACGAAATTGGTGATGTCCACCACATTGTTGATGGGGCGCAGCCCGATGCTGATCAGGCGCTTACGCAGCCACTCAGGGCTTTCGCCCACGGTTACGCCTTCGATGTGAATAGACGTATAGCGTTGGCAGCGGCTTGGATCCTCGATGGCAACGGGGATGGGATTATCGCCCTGCATGGCCTCGTCGGTGAGCAGTTCGGGGAGTTGGGCTTGCTTGCGCAAATAGGCGGCCAGGTCGCGGGCTGCGCCGTAGTGTGAGGCGCCATCCACCCGGTTGGGGGTGAGGTCGATTTCCAGCACGTAGTCCTTTTCCAACTTGACCACCTCGCGCAGGGGCGTACCCACAGGCTGATCGCTCTCCAGCACCATGATGCCGTCGTGGTCGGGGCCGAGGCCCAGCTCATCCTCGGCGCAGATCATGCCGAGCGAGGTCTCGCCCCGGATTTTGCCCTTCTTGATCTTAAAGCCCTCGTCTTCGCCCTTGCCAAACGGATAGAGCGTGGTACCTACGGTAGCCACGGCTACTTTTTGCCCGGCAGCGACATTGGGCGCGCCGCAGACGATAGAGAGGGGCTCGCTGTTGCCTACGTCCACCTGACACACGCGCAGGCGATCAGCGTTGGGGTGCGGCTGCGCCGCGAGCACATGCCCCACCACGACCCCTTCGAGGTCGCCGGGAATCCCGCCGACCACGTCCATTTTGCCCACTTCGAGGCCGAGCTGGGTCAAGGCATCTTTGACCTGCTCAGGCGAGAGGTCGTGATCGAGGTATTGGTTGAGCCAGGAATAGGAGATCTGCATGGATGGATAGCCTTAAAAATCGCAGCAAAGGTAAGGAACGGGTGGCAAAGATGTGCATCTTCACCTCAGTGGATTCGCAATGGGGTATTTCTGGTTGAAATTGTATCATGGTTGCGTAGGTGGTCAGCCAAGCTGCGTGGATGTGCCCAACCCCAATTTGCCCTTGCATGCTCCGCTATCTGAGTGGAATCTTGTTGTCGCTGCTAATCAGCTTCTCTGCCCTGGGCCAGCCTGCCCAGCGCGTATGGATCGACACGGACATTATTTTCGACAAATTTAGCCGGGACGTGGACGATGGCATCGCGCTCATGCTGGCAATACAGCAATCGGAATGGGAGATCGAGGGCATCAGCCTGGTGATCGACGTAGCGCACGGTGAGCGGGTAGCGCGCAAACTGCTGGGCTACTACCGTCCAGCGGGCGACTTGCCGCTGTATCGCGGCGCAGACCAGGCCGAGGACTTGGGGCAATTGACTCCGGCCGTGGAGGCCATGGCCGAAGCCCTCCGTGCAGGGCGACTTACTCTCATTGCCCTAGGCCCACTCACCAACGTGGCCACCCTCTTACAGCTTTATCCACAGCTCAGCGATAGCATCGAGCGGGTGTATTTCTGCGGGGGGCGTCCCAGCCCGACCTTCCATTTTCAGGTGGGGAATAGCAAGCGCTATTTGCCCGACTACAACGTAGAGGTAGACCCCCTGGCCACCCAATGGCTGCTCGACAGCGACATTCCCCTTACGCTGGCAGGGTTTGAGCCTGCCTCTTACCTCTATCTGTCCAGACAAGATTTGAAACCTTTGGCTGACAATCGCCATCCGGGGGATAAATGGGTGTGGCGTCAGCTACGAGATTGGCTTTTTGCCTGGAAAGTATACCTCCGATCCAAGCAGGGATTTATCCCCTTTGATGCCGCTACGGTGGGAAGCTTGGCCAGCCCAAAACATTTCAAGCGTCAGAAAAATGTACGTGTCAGCTTGCAAGTGGCTCCTAATGACTGCCGGATGGTCATCAAGGCTGATCAAAAGCCTTACCTGGCCTGGACCGAAGATGCCGATCAGGGCCGCATTTGCGATTACGTTTTTGAAACGCTACCGGGCTTTCGACCGTTGATAGTGTCAGCGATCTTACGCCGACCCTATACCCCGGCGCATTGATCAGGTCCCTGGCTGAACATACATCAAATAATATGCATATTTCCCTGCCCAGCGTTGGTGCTTGGGTCAGGGTGGGTTTTCAGCTAACGGATTTGCCATGATAGATTGTCGGTGCGTTTCTCAACTTGTCAGTACCCGATCAGTTCGCCTGGTTTCTGCTCTGCTATGGTTTGCCCTAATTGGGGCGGCGCTACGGACGCCCCTCCAGGCTCAGCGTAGCTGCGGAACCATGGATTACCTTGAGCAGCAGTTGAGGTCTAATCCCAGCATGAAGCGGGCGATCCATCAGATCGATCGCTCTGCTCAGCAGCGAGTAAGAGCTGTCAATGGCGTTATCACCATTCCGGTGGTGATTCACGTAGTATACCATCGCTCCGCTGAAAATCTCAGCGAGGCTCAGTTGCGCTCGCAACTGCGGGTGCTCAACGCGGATTTTCGTCGTCAAAATCGAGATGCCAGTCGTACCGATCCACAATGGCAGTCAGTAGCCAGCGACACGCGCATTGAGTTTGAGCTGGCTAAGCGCGATCCTCACGGCCATGCGACCTCGGGCATCACTCGCACTCGCACCAGCAAGTCGGTCTTTTACGCAGGCGACAACGCCGTAAAATACAGCGCCCAAGGGGGGGTAGATGCTTGGGACACCCGACACTACCTCAACATCTGGGTCTGTCATCTCGGCATGGGAGTACTGGGCTACGCGCAGTTTCCTGGTGGTCCTCGCGAAACCGACGGAGTGGTCATCTCTTACGAGCATTTTGGCACCATGGGTACGGTAGCCCCTCCCTTTGACCAGGGGCGCACCACCACCCACGAGGTCGGCCACTGGCTCAACCTGCGCCACATTTGGGGGGATGGCGGCTGTGAGACCGACGATCACGTGGCCGATACGCCCCCGGCTGATCGTCCGCATCATGGTTGTAGCAGCTTTGCCGCCTCCTGCGGCGGTCCCAACATGGTGCAAAATTTCATGGATTACACCGACGATGCCTGCATGAACCTATTCACCCAAGGGCAGGCTCAGCGCATGCGGGCCTTGTTTGTCGCGGGTGGCTTTCGCCACGCGATGCTCAGCTCTCCCGCTTTGGACGCCCCGACCCCGGCCGTGGTGTACCTCGAAGAGCCCAGCGATGTCGAGGTTTATCAGGTCGGCAATAGCTTTGCGCGCCTGCGTTGGACGGCTATTCCAGGTGCAGAGCGCTACCGAGTGCGCCTGCGCGAGGTCGGCAATCGCTGGATCGAGCGTACGTTTACCCGCCCTTACGTCAACCCCTCCCAACTCAAACAATGCGTGGAATACGAGTGCCAAATCGCAGCCCTACGAGGCGGCGAAATCGGACCTTTTTCCTCTCCCATCTTGTTTGCTACGGTGGGCTGTGATCGCCCGGTGGCGCTGCTTAGAGCTCCTGAGCAGCTAGGGGCCGAGCCGCAGGGGGGAGGCGAGATTAAGCTCACCTGGGCCGCCGTGCCCGAAGCGCTGCGTTACAAAGTGCAGCTCAAAGAGCTGGGAAGCAAGCGCATCGTGGAAAAGCGCCCTACGGAAGCCTGGGCTAAGGTGGGGGGCTTGCAGCTCGGGCGACAATACCTGTTTCGGGTGCGGGCCGAATTCAGCGGCGACAGCCCTACCAAGTACTCTGATATTCACCAATTTGCCTACGGCAACCTGGCTCAGGAGGGATTCCGCGTCATGGCCGAGCCGGAGCTTAGCTTCACCCACTACGACCCGCAAAAACAGCGCATCTACCTCAAGCTGCCTATGGAGGAAGCGACTCGCTTTGAGCCACGGATCCGCGATCAGGCAGGTAATGCGGTCAAGACCTATCCCAGCGGATTGGTAGAACCAGACCGCACCATGGGCCTGCAAGTGCCGCCTCTCAATACGGGGGATTACTTTCTGGAACTGATCGACGAGGATGGATTCGTGTACCGAGAGCCGTTTTGGGTGCCGTAGCGCGAAGGCCACTTTTCCCCCCAAAAAAATTCCCGCCAAACTCATGAGAGCTGGGCGGGAAACATGTGATCGGAGCAAAAAAGCCCTAAGAGCTTACTCAGCCTTGAGGGTTACGGTGCGCTCGACTACGTTGAAAGGACCGGGTACGGGGTTGCCATCCACATCGAGCAATTCTAGCTTGACGCTGAGCTCTCCCATAGGCAGGCCATTGATCACGTACGGAGCCCATTCGGTGAGCATAAATTCCTGGCTATTGATGGTCGCACGGACCTTGTAGTCGTCGCTGCCCAGGTAGGCGTTGAGCAGAAAAAAGTCCAGCAATAGGTTTTCGGTATCTGTTCCCACGTAGGTACCCTTGGGACGGCTATAAAAGAGGTGGGGAGCAGAAAAATCCGCCTCCTCAAATTCTCCCTCGCCGGTCTGATATTGGCCGATGAAGAAAGACGTAGGCCCTTCCATATTCTTGATGCTCTCGTGGTAAGAGCGAGCCAAAAAAGCCAGCACCACGTGGTTGCCGGGCTCGCTGAGTTGATCGGTGGTGAAGGTGGGTTCGTAATGAGCGGCGTAGGGGCCATTGTCCACGATGAAATGGATATGTTGGCCTTTGCCGGAATTGGCCAGACTCATAGGCTGCTCAGTCTGTACTCCCAGTTCGTAGTCTTCGACCTCAAAAGAGAAGCTGTGGCTACCATCTTCGCTCATGCTAGGCTCTTCGGCCAGCGAAAGAGAAGCTTCTGGGAAAGGAGCCGAACCTTCCAGCTTCTTGATGGTAATTTTGGCCGGAGCGTCTTCCATGTTTTGGTCAGCCATTTCCTGCTTGGCGTCTTCCGAGCTGTCGCTCGCCTGAGGCTGGCAAGCCACCAGGAGCACCAACAATATCAGGGGAAGGAGGGTCAGTTTGCGCATAACGTGGGATAATTTGGTTAGTTGGAATGGTGAGAGAATAAAATTTTATTTACCTCTATCTGAAAACCCAGCACTTGCAAGGAATGTTTGTCTGCGCTCGGAATGAGTGGATCCGCAAGAGCAGCCGCGCACAGTTTGGTCCAATTGCTCGAGAATCTGTACCTTTCAGCTATGAATGACGCCCAAGATCTCTTGAATCACCATCAGGCTAGCTGGGAGCGACTGATCCATCTCTTGCAACCCGAGGGAGATGCGGCCCCGCTTTTGTTGGTCGGGATCGAGCAACCGGCTGATCGTGATGGCTTGCTCGAAGCGCTGGTGCCAGCCACTCCCGAACTGGAGCATCTGTTGCTAGACCTCAGCCAGGAGCAGGTACATTCTCTGGTGGAGGTGCTCAACAGCCGCTTTGCCGACTTGCTGAGCGACTCTCTGGATCAGGCCGTGCGACGCACCGTGCACGTGGTGCATCTAGAGCACACCTTGCTCCAAGAGATCTTGCAGGGAAAAGGCAAGCTGCTGGACCAGCTCGAAACGGAGCGCGAATCCTTGCGCTCAGGGTTTCCCTTTCGCTTGATTTTGTGGGTCGATGTCTACCTCTGGCGTCGCCTGGAGCACGAGGCGCCCCAGTTGTGGGCGCTGCTGAGTGATCGCTTTGCTTTTTTTCGCCAAGAAACCGACCATCCTACCGATCAGGTCTACCTGCGCCTGCTAGAATTGGTGGCTCAGACGCGGGAGCCAAAAACGCCCGACCCTGAGCTGACCTATCAGATCGGACACATCCTCGAAGAAAAAGGTCTGGTCCAGGCAGGGCTGGATCATTACCAGCAGGTATTAGAGGCGGATGTGCCCGAAGCATTGAAACTGAAGGTGAAAGAAGGAATGGCCCATTTGTACGAACGGGAAGGTGAAGCCGGCGAAGCGGCAGCGGCTTATCAAGAAGCCCTTGACTTGAGTGGCCCTCAATCGACTGAGGCCGCGCGGCTGCACGAGCAGCAGGGCGCTCTTTATCTGCAACTTCAGGCCGTGGAAGAAGCCATGGAAGCCTTTGGCCGTGCCCTGAGGGCCTTCGAAGCGCAATCGGATGAAAAGGGGCAGGCCCGCATGCATCGTCGGCTGGCCTATGGGCAAGAGCGCAAAGGCAACCTGGACGAAGCCGTCGCGCATTATCTGCAAGCCATCGAGTTGATCGAAGCTGCCGACGATCCCAATGTGCTCACTTTGGCCGAAGCCTACCAGCAGGTGGGGGCCATTCGCCAAAACCAGCAGCGCTACGCCGAGGCCCTGCAGGCTTTTCAGGATGCCCTGCCCTATGCCCAGGCAACCGAAGACGATTTCCTCACCGCCGCCCTCGAAGACTCCGTAGAGGCCATGACCGAAATGGTGCAGCGGCGCGGTAAAAAGCCCGAAGGCGGGGAAAAAAAGCGCAAAGGGCTGTTTGGAAGGCTGCGCTGAGGGCTGCCAACCCGTCCAGAATTTAGGCCATTTGCCCTTCGTTGCTTATCTTCGATAGACTAATCACGCTAATCATCGTCTCGCCATGCGAATCTTATCTTTGTTCATGCTGTGGCTACCGCTGACCCTTGTCGCCCAGACCTTTGGCGACCTTCCACCGCTAGAAGAACTCGATGAAGAAGAGGAGATGGAGGCCATGGAGTCGACTAACGCGGCCAAGAAGTATGAGCTTTTTGGTCAAGAAGAGCTTTTTGAATGCACCATCAAGGCCGATTTCGCCTCCTTCCTGGCAGATCGCACCGGGAAAGCCAAGGCTCAAATGGCGGTTATCTCCTACCAGATGCCCCACGGGATGGAGATGGACCTGCCGCTGAAGATCAAGGTGAGAGGGCACTATCGCCGCGATCCGCTCGTCTGTTATTTTCCGCCGATCAAGCTCGACTTTGACAAAGACCTCACTAAGCCTGCTCCCTTTCAGGGGCAAAACAAGATCAAACTGGTCACCCACTGCGACGAGGAGCAATACATTTTCCGCGAATATTATCTCTACCAGGTCTGTCGCATGCTCACTGACAAAAGCTTTCGGGTACGTCTGGCCAAGGTCACCTACCAGGATATCAACAGCGCTCGCCCGACGGAGACCAGATATGCCTTTATGATCGAGTCGGAGGAGGAACTGGCTCGGCGCCTAGGAGGGGAGCCACTCGACGACGACGTTCCCATCCAGCCTGAGGATGTCGACCAAGAGCAGCTCGCCTTGGTGCATCTCTTCAACTATATGATCGCCAACAAAGACTTCGATATCCAGGTGCGGCAAAACGTGAAGATCGTGGATCAGAGAAAGGGAAAACCCCTGGTCATCCCTTACGACTTTGACTGGTCGGGTATGGTCAATGCGCCTTACACCAAGCTCTCTGACAACGAGGGGCCTGTTTATGAGGAGCGTCAGCGCTTCAAATCCCTTTGCCTGAGCGAGGCGGAGTACCAAAGCCTCCTCGATCGCTTTCTGGGCATCGAAGATCAGGTGATAGCCTTGTACGAACATGCGCCGCACTTCACCGAGGAGCAGAAGACGGAAATCATCGACTACTTCAAGACCTTTTTTAAGCAGATAAAAAACCCCAAAACCATCTCGAAAGTATTTCGCAAGAGCTGTCAATAATTCACTAAGCAGCATGAAGCAACCATCTAGCCCAGTCCTAACAAGCTGCCTATCAGCTATTATAACTACGAACAACTGCCTGCGAACTTCGAACTTTTCCTACCAATATGACTATGGCGCAGCTACCACCGCTGCCGATTCCGCCGAGTCAGCCAAGGCATATACCTCGGGCGCTTCATGACAGATGCTATCGGGCAGGTGGCGCATGATCTGGTCGACTTGCAGCATCGAAGCTAGTGCCAACTGCGAGTAATTCTGCGAGGCGTTTTTGAAGCCGGCTGCCTCAGTGGTCCACACTTTTTGCATCAGGGGGATGCCCCCCTCGGTGGGTTGGATTTTTTCTAGGACGCTGGCTACGTTGCCAGGGCCGGCGTGGTAGGCGTGCAGCACCAGCATGCGAAACCAGAGGTCGGTTTCACGAAATTCGAGGTCATAATTACGCAGATAGTTGCGCACCGGGCGTACGCAGCGATGGGCGAGGTGTCGCGCTGCGGCTCCGGCCGCCTTGATGAAGTCTTCGCGCTCATCGATGCTGTCATTCACGATCAGGCCCTGCTCGCGGCCTACTTCCGCCATGAGCTGAAACGAGCCATAGGCCCCCACTGGAGAGCGATGCAGCGCTCCGGGGCTTTCTATCAGCAAAATAGCCTGCGCATACCAGGGGTCTACTTCCTCCTGCCGAAACACCTCGATAGCTGTGCCGATGGTGGGCAGTACCCGCTCGAATTGATAGTAGTGATTTTTGCCCGCCGTTACGTAGATATGCTCATGGGCGGGTAGCCCCAGAGCCTGCAGCATGCTATCGCGGTAGCGAGCCTGCCCGGCTTCTTTCATGGCTTCCCAAGCCCAGATGGGCATCTTATCGATCACGGTGCGATCGCTGGCCAGACTCACCAGGCAAGAATCCTTGCTCATGGTCATGATGCGCTGCCAAAAACGCAACTGCGGCAGCGTATCCCAGCGTTGGGTGTACAGCAGCGAATCGAACAGTACGTGGATGCAAGCAAAGTGATTGTGCGACCGGATCTCCACCGCGTAGGTGGGCTCCCACATAGAGTCAAGCTCGGCACCAGAAAAGTGATAGCCATTGATGCCGAAGTCCGATACGCTATCGTTGCTATGGAGGGTGAAGGCGATCCCTTGCAAGGCCTCTTCTCCTGGCTGCACCAAAGCAAGGTGGGTGGCCGCTTGCGCGGTAGGCTGGGGCCACAGGTAGGGTTGCAGCGGAATGATAGATGCCAAAAAGCAGCCACCCAATAGCATGGGAGCAAGCCGCTTTCTGATAATACCGATAAGATCTGGATGGGTGGCTCGCAATTGACGGATCATGGCAAAAGATGGATTCTGCAACCTGAAGAAGATGATTCAATTTACGAACCATTGCACCAGGAGGCAGGCCTTTGGTGCCATGCGGTAGATATACCTGTCTGAGCGACCCCATGTCGCGGCTCAACGGGGGCGGTTCGTACGCTGCGAATAATCGGCCCGCCTGCGCATCTGCTCGCTGGGAGCCTGCGCTTTTCCCAGAGGCAGGGGCGGCGACTCTGGCGCAGCATCGGCAGACCATCGCTTGGCTCAGCAGGCGACATGCCCCAGGGGAAAAAACCGATGGGTTTTGGCAAAAGTCAACCGCCCGACTCACTGGCATGCGCAGGAGTCGGGCGGGATCGGTGTTTGCCCAAATTGGTTTCAGGACCGCTTCAGGAAAAGAGAAAGGGTCAGCGAACCAGCATAATGGTGCCCGTCGCTTCATATGGAATGCCGCCACTGAGCGTGGCGACTAGTTTGTAGATATAAATGCCAGCAGGGGCGGCCCGTCCGCTGTTGATGGTGCCATTCCAAGCATCATCACGCGATTGGCTGGAGAAGACGACGCTGCCCCAGCGGCTGAAGACTTGCAAGCTAAACTCCTCGATCAGGCTGCCCTTGATTTCGAAGGAATCGTTGAAGTCGTCGTCGTTGGGCGTAAACGCGTTG
>CAYVAP010000103.1:0-10384 GCA_964449365.1 uncultured Bacteroidia bacterium | reverse complement strand
CAAAGATCGAGTCCAAAAACCAGACACACTTTTTCTAAAAGTTCTGCACAGCCTACTTATACCTTATTCCCTTATTCCCCTGACCGTTCATATAGGCAAGAGCGCGGCGGTACTGGGCCACCCCAAAAAAAAGCCCAACCAGCCGTAGCCGATTGGGCGTACTCCCCTGTCATACATTCAACCATTTCCCTTATTTCCGTACCCACAACTTGGCATGGTCTACCCTACCCTGCTGCACCACTTGCAGCACATAGCAGCCAGCGGGCAAATGCCCCAGGTCGAGGGTCAGGCTCTCGGCCTGCCCCAGCCAGCGCCCGGTCGCGACAGTCTGGCCTTGCAGGTTGCACACCCGCCAGGATCGGTCCTGCCCGGGCGTAGGCTTGCCCTGCACCTGCACCTGCCCTTGGGTAGGATTGGGAAAGACCCGCCAGGGCGCAGCAGCAGCGGGCGAAGCGATGCCTGAGGTGGTGGTATCCTGGCGAATCACTTGCAGGGTGCGCGCGGCCTGAGTGCCTACCGGATTGAGGGCAATGCGACTACCATCGGGGCGAATGAGCAACGCCTCGGTAACGGCCAGCGACAAAAAGCCCCGCTCGGCCAGTGCGCCGTATGAGCCGATGTCGTCGATCACCACGATGATGATGCCAGCCATCACCAGACCGCTGGCGGGCAGGGCCGCCTGCTGATCTAGCCGATCGAGGCCCACCCGCAGGCGGCGCGCACCAGGCTCGCGCAGCACCAGGGTATCGCTCGGGCTGCCATCGGTGAGCCAGCTACCCTGAGGCGATACCTGCATGGGCTGGCTCAGCGGAATGCTCGACTCCAGCGTCAAGGCCAGGGCATAGGCATCAGGGATGGGCTGCCCATCGAATGAAGTGAGCAGCACCTGAAAGCCCACGGTATCGCCGGAGCGCACCACCGTGGTGTCCAGTTGCAAGCTTAGCTCGACCGTCGCGTTGGGGTCAGGCGTGGCGCGTAGCAGCCGGCGAGTACCATGGTGGCGGCGCACCAGTGCCCCATCGCTCTCGGCGTCGATCAGGCCATCGCCGTTGGCGTCGGCATGCATCAGGTTGATACCCGCCGCCCAGGGGTTGCTGGCCGCAAAGCTGCCGGTCCAAGGGGTGCCCGTCTGTGGCACGTAGACAGGCGAAGCATTGGCCCGGGGTGGCCCGCTCTGCCCGTGCACCAGCCCCAGCAGCAGGTAATCGACCATGTCCACCTGCCCATCGGCGCTCACGTCGCCGGGCCATACGCAGTCGCCTTGTAAGGTGACTTGGTAAGCTGCGTCAACCGTTTCTCCGCAGGCATCCCCCAATACCAGCTTGTAATCACCCGTTTGGGGGAAGGTAAAATCAGCGGCCTCACTCAGCAGGTTGTCGTCGTTATCCAGCCAACGATAAGTCTGCGCCTGAGGCGCAGTGAGGGTCAGGCGCGGCCCACAGTGCACGGTATCGAGGGGGGCGAGCAGCAGTTCGGGCTCCACTTGGATGGGCAGGCGAAAGCTGTCGGTACAAGCCCCGTCGCTGGCCACCAACCGCAGTTCATACCGACCTTCATCATCAGGGGCTTCCAGCAAGGGAAACGCCTGGGTATCGAGCAGGGCGCCGTCGATCCACCACTGGTAGGCGGTAGCATTCTCCGACAGATTGGTAGGGATCAAGTCGCCCTCTTCGCAGATGTCCAGGCTCGGCAGGGTAAAAAAGGCACTTACCTCGCACTGGCTGTTGTCGCAGAGCAGGGTGGCGGCCGGGGGCGCTGCGGCGGCGAGCAGGTTGGCGGCGCTGAAGCTGCCCGTGCTCCCCAACGAATTGAGCGAAAGCGAGGTGACGCTAGGCCCATTGCTTCCCAACTCATCGAGCGTAGCAGAATCCACGAAGCAGAGGCTATTGCCGCGCTCATCACTTTGGCTCCAATAGCTACCGCCTCCCGGGCGACGGGTCAGCCAACTGAGCAGCCCCGGGCGCGGCTGCCCGATCCAGATGGGTTGCAGGGCTTCGCCCGCGTAGGCGTAGCTGCGGTGCAGCAGGCGATCACCGTCAGACTCGATTTGGAGCAAATGCAAGCCTGGGCCTGCGCTACCGGCTCCGGCGCTGAGCAACCATCGGTTATCAGCCCGGCCCGCCTGGCTCACACTTGACCCCTGGCTTGGCCCCAAGGCCCAACGCTGCACGTCTTCGTAGCCGTCGTCGCTTTCCCATTCTACCGTAACCCACTCTCGGCTGCCATTGGCCAGGCGCAGATGCCCCATGAGCTGCCAGTCTTCATCGGTGGCCCAGAGGTCATGCATCAGGGTCGCGTCCACTCCCGGCCAGGTGATTTGCTCCGCCTGATCGAGGGTGCCACTGGCCTCGAAGCGCAGCCAGGCGCTGCCCTGAGCGTTGAGCCGCAGCAGCAGCCCGGGTGCGCCCTCGTCGTCTAGGGCCAGGGCCACCGGACGCACCTGCTGCCCGCTGAGGCCATAGCGCCGCAGCAGTTGGAGGTTGCCGTCGTAGTCGAGGCGGGCCACCCACAAGGCGGTATCGCCCCCGGCCAGGTACCACCCTGCCGCCCAAGCGGCCTGGTCGGCAGCGTGAAGCTGGGTGAGGGCCGCAGGGCTGCCACCCAGGTCGAGGGATTGGGTCCACTGCGGTTGCCCCGCACTGTCGAGGCGGCTGAGCCAGGCCGCGCCGTTGACTTGCCCGCCCAGCAGGTGGCCTCCTTGCGGAGCGACACAAGCATCCTGCCATTGGCCTGGCTGATCGAGACGCGTCCAGGCCGTTTGCCCATTGCTACGTAGGCGGGTGGCCCACAGGTCACCCTGGTAGTCGCCCACGGCTAGCAGGTCGCCGCCGGGCAGCGCGGTCCCGGCCCGGACCCTACCGGGCAACTCGCGCTGAAAGAGCAAGGGCCGTTGTAGCAGGGCCAGCAGATCGAGTCTGCCTTCGGTGGCGCAGGTGCCGCGGAGGCCCGGGCGGGGACGAACGCTGCGCAGCAGGCGCTGCCGCAGTTGGGCGGGGGTAAGGCCCGGTTGCTGGCTCAGCAGCAAGGCCATGGCTCCCGTAACGAAGGGCGCAGCCATGCTGGTACCATTGAGGTAGCCGTAGCGGCCCTCGGGCAGGGTGCTGTAGATGCCATAGCCCGGGGCGCAGAGATCGACACTGTTGAGGCCACGGTTGGCGAAAGAAGCCAGGCTATCGACTGGATCGCTGGCGCTCACGGCTATCACGTTTTCGAGGGCATAGCTCGCGGGATAGAGGGGGGCCAAGTCGTTGTCGTTGCCAAAGTTGTTGCCGGCGGCGGCCACGCAGAGCAGGCCCGCCTGCTGGGCCAGGAGCAGCTCGTCGCGCAGGGCTTGGCTGTAGAGGCCACTGCCCCAACTGAGGTTGCTCAGGTCAGCACCCATTTCGCGGGCGTATTGCAGCGCGGCGATGGCGTTGCCAGTGAAGCCGCCGCCATCGCGGTCGAGGAACTTTAGCGGCATGAGGCGGCTGCGCCAGCTCACGCCCGTGATGCCGATGCCATTGTCGCCCCGGGCGGCGATGATGCCCGCCACGTGGGTGCCGTGCCCAAACTGATGGTCGTCGCTGGGATCGTTGTCGTCGTGGACAAAGTCCCAACCGATGAAGTCGTCGACGTAGCCGTTGCCGTCGTCGTCGAGGCCATTGATATCGTCGGGGTCGAAGACCCAGCGGCTACCGTTCCACTCCAGGACGCTGCCGTCGCCGTCGGCGTCTTCGGCCAGGTTTTGCCAGATGTTTTCGGCCAGGTCGGGATGCTGCCAGTCGATGCCCGCGTCGATCACGGCGATGGTTACGTCCTCGCTACCGGTGGTGATGTCCCAGGCATCTACCGCGCGCAGGTCCACGCCCGAGGGGCCACCGATTTGTCCGAGGTTTTGCAAGGCCCACTGTTCGGCAAAGCCGGGGTCGTTGGGCACGGCCTGGCTGCGGTAGCGCGTCTCGCGCTCCAGGGCGGCCACGGCGGGGTGGCCTTGCAGGCGGGTGAGCAGGGCGCTATCGGGCGCTTGGTCGAATTGCCAGCGCTGCCAGGCGCTGCCAGGGTAGAGCGGTGCTTCCTCAGCCGTCAGCGGCAAGGTGCCCAGGCTGCTGCGGGTATGCCCCGGCGCATAGCGCAACAGCCAGCCCGGCTGGGCCAGGAGAAAGGCAGGTAAGAACAGGTAAAACAGGAAAGTCAGACGGATCATGGGGTATTTGGGTTGCATGCTCCAAGATACGGCATCTGCTACACCGAGATGGGATCATCTGCGGGAAGTTGTGAGGGAAATGGTTCCAATATTTTCTGAAAAATGACCCAAAATCAATTTTGAACCATTTTTACCAACCAGCGTGTGAGAAATACTTCCTTTTTCCTCAGCTTCGCACGCTCGCGGTGTAAGGGCGACGCAGGGCGCAGCAGAAGCGCGGAGGATTCGAGTAGGGGAGCGAGGCGTCGATGATCCGTTTGCGAGACGGGTAGCACTCGGCTACAGGAAGAGGGCCCTAGGGGATTCTCTTCAAGTCCCTGGTTGTCGCGAGGTAGCCATCAGCATGGCTAAGGTTGATTTTTTGGGGATGGGGTGGTAGATTAGTATTTTCAAAAGAGGTATAAACGCTGGCATGGCATTTAGACGGGCGTTGTGGCCCATCGGGAAAAGCTAGTGCCTCGCACCCAAGCTCGCACGAGAAACAAAGATCCAATCAAGAAAATCCAGAAACCCGGAAAATGAAAAGCCCAAGCGGGGCGCTGATCGGGAGCGGAGCGAGATCGGGCCAAAAAGGGAAATCCAGACTAGGAAGAATGACCGAAAATTCAGAAATTTAGAGGCGAAAGCACAACAAGGCCACAACATGACGCATACGCCACCGGGCAAGATCAAGCAGGGCGGGTGAAAGCCCGGTGGCGCATGCACTGGGCCGTTGTGGCAACAACAAAACAACCTAAAAAATGAAAAAAACGGTACTAACATTAGCATTATTCTTATTTTTTTCATCGACAACTTTTGGGCAAACCTATGTTGATGTTGTAGAAAACACTTTAAAAGTTTCGGCAGTTAGCGAAGAAGTGTTTTATTATGGCTTTGCAGAAGGCGACCAACTCATTTTTAATTTCAAAGAAGTTAATGGGAAAAAGTTGAAAAAAATTGAAATAATAGAACTTCCATCATCTTCAAAATTTATGGATTATAAAACAACAAAAATTGAAGACAAAACCATAAATATTTCAAAGACTGGAATTTATAAGTTTAGATTATACAATTCTTCATTAGGAGGAAGAATTTGCAAATTCAAGATTCAACGAATGCCAGCGAGTGAAGCAACAAGAAAGTTTAATACAAACGTTTACAAAAAAACGCTTTATGATACAACCTATACAACAGTACAAGAAAGATATCTAGTCAGAAAAGAATATAGAGCAATCGATATTGTACCTACAACAGAATATTACATAAATAGTGGTTCTAATGCAACGTTTAAAGGTGGAAAATCAAGAGTAACATTCCCTGTAACACTGCCAAATAATACACAAGAATGGTACTACGTATTTTCTGCATCAAGACAAAAAGCAGACATTGATAGGGCTAAAAATTCGTTTGATTTAGTTGGGCAACTCACCAAATTAATTGACCAGTCAGGTTCTCTCAATTTTGGGCTGAACTTACTGACAGTACCCCCAGGAGGGAATGTGTGTGATGTATATCTATTTGACTATGATAATAGTAGACTATTTGAAGCCAAAACATCATATCGTTACCAAACAAGCGGAACAAGAGAAAATATTAAATCAGGAATTGCTAAAATGAATGGCGGCGCTGGACAAACTCATTATATTGGTATCAAGAACCCTGACAGTATGTATGGTATTTCGGTAGCAATTGATGTTGTTGCGATTATATTAGAAGAAGAATGGGGAACAAGAGATGTGAGAAAAGCAAATATAGAATCGAGAGAGGTAATGTTTTTAAAAGAGTAGCAATACTCAACGCAAAAAGTGGCTACTGCCAACATTGCATTTGTGCAAGTCGGGCAAAAGTGCGAAATTTAAACTTCTGTGCTTTTTATCGGATTTAGTGCTTGTTGAAACGACAATGCTATCAATCCCGCCCTGCACAAATGCTTTTCCGGGTCGTGGCTCCAACTGGGAGTTGAGCCTGCTGAAAGCCTTAATAGTAAGCAGCCCCCAGCAAGCCAACTCCCTATCGACGCTACCACCAGATATTTGTTGAATTAGCAACTTTAAGTTCGCGGAAAATTCAGTAAGGATCACTGGCTACAACATTGTACAAAAGCAATAGCGGGTGAAGTGTTAAAATCATGTTCTGTTCATTTAATAAACTTTAGTGGTGGCGGACAGGTACTCGCCTTGAAATCCGCTACAGCTCTTATACTGAACCGTTAGCATCCAGCCTGAAAAAAGCTTAACTTTGGATAAAAAGAGAAAGCATGAGTACTACAGAAGCAAAGTCCGAAATCCTTGAGCTGCTGGAGCAACTGCCGGAGAGACACTTTCCAGTCATTCTTGAATACCTGAAGCAGATTAAGCAACTTATTGAGATGGATGAGGAAGCAGCCACTCATCTGGAAGAGATCATGAAAGAAGATGACAATTTACTGAAAAGACTGGCCGAATGATCACCATCGAAGTAGTGGTAAGTATTCATGGCATCCTGATAAAGAGATATGGTGGGGCTTCAGGTATAGAGGGGCACTAGAATCAGCAGTGAATAGACCCTATCAAACCTTTGATGGAGAAGAGTTATATAAAACACCGGTTGAAAAAGCTGCCGCCTTGATAGAAAGTACAGTAAAAAATCATCCATTCATAGATGGCAATAAGAGGACGGGATATGCAGCCATGAGAATACTGCTTCGCAAAGGCCGAAAAGACATTAGAGCGACGGAAGAAGAAAAGTATGAATTCGTGATAAAGATAGCCGAAGGAAAAAGCGAATTTGATGATATCAAAGGCTGGATTGAAGAAAAGCTAATTAAATGGGCCGGCCGTTAACACAGGCTATGACGTCCATGCTCCTAAGGTCGCAAGGCGCGTAGCCAAACATTGTAGCCCATCGGGAAAAGCCCAATGCCACGCACCCAGGCCCGCGCAAGAACCAAAAACCCAATCAAAAAAATCCAGCAACCGGGAACATAAAAACCCCAAGCCGAGCCCTGCTCGGGAGGGGAGCGAGCTCGGGCCAAAAAGGAAAATCCGGGTGGGAAGAATGACCAGAAATTCGTAAACTTAGAAAATGAAATCCGATGGGCCACAACAGGGTGCATACGGTCACCGGGCGAGATCAAGCAGGGTGGGTGAAAGCCCGGCGGCGCATGCACTGGACGTTGGCTGATCTGAAATGAAAGGAAAATACATGCAATTTGAATAAATTTGCACTAATGAAGCATAATCTATAGATAAAAATGGAACATTTACTTAGGCTAAAAGAAAGGGTTGAAATCGCTGTAGAGCTTGGAGAAAGCTATTATCGTGAGTTCAAAAGTGGTTTTGAGGGACCTCCCAATGACAAAAAGCCAAGAGACTTTAAGGATATTTGCTATAATGTTGCAAAAGAACTAGTTGCATTTGCAAATGCTGATGGAGGAGAATTGTTTATAGGGATCGAAGACAATAACTCTGTAACTGGAATTCCCCATTACGAAGAAAAACTAAATGCTATTCTAAATGCCTCAGAAAAATATGTCATGAGAGAAACCCCTCTTCCCATAAAGAGGAGAAACATTATTGACTATGAAGGCAAAAAAGTCATCTATTTTTCAGTAGATAAAGGTTCAAAATATGTTCATCAAACAAGTAAAGGTGAGTGCTTCAAACGTGAAGATAGAGATAGTGTTCCAACCGCAGTAGACAATATTCGATTTGCAAGAGAAGAAACTTCCTCTAGGCAATATGATCGAAACTTTGAGGATTTAGCGACAGTTGCTGATTTAGATATTGAACTTTTATCAATGGTTGCAAGGGAAAGCACCAAGATGAAAAACATGTCTCCCGAAAAATTCTTGCAGTATGTGGAGCTAGCAGAATTTGATGGTGATAGATTGAGATTAAGAAAGGCAGCACTTCTCTTATTTGCAAAAAATATTAATAAATGGCATCCTAGATCAAGAGTAAGAATATTGAGAGTAAATGGAACAGAAGAAAAGCCTGTTCCGGATTACAATGTAACCGAGGTGGCTGATGTGTCAGGAAACATTTTCAAGTTGCTTGAAGAAAGTTGGGAAGCATTAAAACCTTCCTTAAGCGAAACTCGGTTTTCAGAAGATGGTTTATTTAAAACTCAGGTCATTTATCCGGAACCAGCATGTAGAGAAGCATTAGTTAATGCCGTAACTCATAGAGACTACAGCATAGAGGGAAGGGGGACCGAAATCAGAATTTTCGATGACAGATTGGAGATTTTAAGTCCAGGAAAGCTGCTTTCAAAATTAACAATTGAAGATTTAGAGGAGTTAAAGGGGGCTCATGAAACCAGAAATACCTACGTAGCAAGGGTACTCCGAGAATACGGATACATACGAGAACTTGGAGAAGGAATGAAAAGAATGTTTGAGTTGATGAATAGAAATGAACTTGTTCCTCCAAAAATCGAATCACCAAATAAGTCTTTTATTGTCACGCTATTTTATAAATTTATATATACTAAAGAGGAGAAAATATGGCTAGAAAATTTTACAAATTTGGATTTGTCGCGAGAGCAGAAGACAGTTGTAAAACTAGGTATTAATGGGCGATTAATTTCTCCCAAAGAGATTTTTGATCATGTTGGTATAGTTGATACTGATTATTATCGTCAAATACTCGAGGATTTAAGAAAAATTGGAATTTTAGAAAGCAAGGTTTCGTCAGCAGAGGCTCAAAAGATGAGGCTAAAAAAAGGGGTATCTAAAAAAAGTATACCAAGATTTCAAATAGTTCCTGCTTCTGAAGTTGGCGGGGGAAGAACTTTTTCGAAAAGGCAAGAAGAAAAAAAGGATAGATCAGATTATGCAAAGATTTTTGTTGCTGGTGTAGATTGGTATGCAACTGAAAGCGAATTAGAAGCAGTGCTTTCTCGGTTCGGTGAAATATCAGATATTACAATTCCTAAAAATCATTACTCAGGAAAATCAAAAGGATTTGCATTTGTTGAATTTGAGTCGAAAGAATCTGCAACAGATGCACTTAATTTTGAAGGAAGATTAGAATTGAAGGATAGAAAATTGATTCTTCAAAGATTTAAAGATTAGGATCACATCAGTCAACATTCAAGCGTCAAAGGCTGGGGCCGCAAGGCGTGCCCCGGACTTTGATGCTTGGTTGGACGATGCCTTTGGGCAGCAGGTAGCAGGTATCAGGCCATGGGGGAGCAATGTCTGGTGAAGAGTCCTGGGGTATGTAGCGCTTGGGGCCTGATCAGCCAGAGAAGGCAATTTCGGGCATAAAAAAGGAGATATGCGAATTAACAGTAAAGGCGAAAGCCTTTATTTGAGGGGCTGGTGAGGCACTATGTGCCGAAATCCTGCGTCTTGAAGTCTTTGACTTACGAGATTTCGGGCGTCAGAGACGCAGAGACACGGCGTTTCGGCTTGCAAAGCCTCACGAGCACATCAACTGTTAATTCGCATGAGATATTGAAGCGCCATATTGATGCGATCAGATTATTATTGGGGCAGATCAGGCGTTTAGACACAGCCATGCCCAGCTCCACGTGGGGCTTTGGGCTTATGGTTGAGTCGTTCGTGGGATCTGGACCGCATGCGGGCTGTGTGCAGTCGGAGCGAGTCCACGTCGCAGGCGCATGCGCCCGGTCGGGCAGCAGGTACGCTGCCCCAGGTCGAGGCCAGTTACTACGAGGAGCTGTTCCTGCCAGGTCTGGGGCTGGGCTTTGGAGGGGCGGCTCAGCGCCGAGGCTTTCCCTGGCTTGGGCCGGGGCCTGGGTCTTGTTGCGGCTGGCCAGGATACCGTGGGGATGCAGGCCGGTGAAGCCCGGCGGCGCATGCACTGGACCATTGTAGCCCATCGGGAAAAGCCCAGTGCCACGCCCCCAGGCCCGCGCGAGAACCAAAAACCCAATCAAAAAAATCCAGAAACCCGGAACGTAAAAAACCAGGCGGCGCGCTGATCGGGAATAGAGCGAAATCGGGCCAAAAAGGAAAATCCGAGTGGGGAGAATGATCAGAAATTCGTAAACTTAGGAAACGGAACTCGACGGGCCGCAACGTGACGCATATGCCACCAGACAAGATCAAGCAGGGCAGCAAAGCCCGCACGGCGGCTGTACTGACGTTGCCAGCAACCCAGAAAACACACCAACGATTTTTTCCTCACCTAAAAACCCCATCAATATGAAACTAAATCTAACTTTTGGATTGCTCATCCTGACACAATGCCTTAGCGCTCAAACCTTTACTGA
>CAYVAP010000102.1:0-10421 GCA_964449365.1 uncultured Bacteroidia bacterium | reverse complement strand
GCACAGCCTACTTATACCTTATTCCCTTATACCCCTAGCCGTTCATATAGGTGAGAAGGATTGATACGTGAACAGCGGAATCGCCAGGTAAAGCATTCGGTCAGCTTCTTGCTCTTCCAGGGCAAACAAATAATTGCGATACTGCCCCACTGCTTGGTGAAACTCGTAGGTCGGAGATTCGGCCAAGAAACTCTTTACCTCAATAGCAATCTTTTCGCTTCCCTTGCTGGCCGCCAGCAAGCGTTCGGCGCCTAGATCTACCTGATAATCCACCTCGCCTACATCAAGGTAGTAAGGGTCGTGGGTGATTTTCCAGCCCTCAGCTATTAATGCTTCTTTGACGATTTGATGGTAGCGATCTCGCATGGTTCATCTTCTTAATACTTCTGAGAAGATACACATTCTTTCTGGGGAACCATCGCCCTTGCTTGCAGGTGTACTCCTACACCACCGCAAAAAATGCTCGATTGATCATGGTTTTTAGACTGGAATCGAAAAATTTAGTTCAACTACTTGTTTAGTGATCGGGGCTAGATTACGCCTCTTTCCATCCCCGCAATCCGGAAATTCGGCCCAGCAACGCTGTTATTGCCTGCAAATGCTGCTTGCTCCCCTATTTTCGTAGTTGAACCGTAATTGCTTTCTTTCAAAAGCACTAGGCCAAAGTTCATATTCGTCCCCCTGCCGTTGGTAGGCGACACGGATTTCCTTTTTGTCGTATATTCCCCACGGAACCTTCAAAGCCCTTCCCCATGTCCACCCACCGACTGGCCGCCGTCCTCTTTGCCGATATCGTCGGCTATACCGCCCTGATGCAGACCGATGAGGCGGCTGGCATCGCCAAGGCTTCCCGCCTGCGCGAAGTGGTCACGACTTTGGTACCCCACCATGGCGGCGACCTGATTGAGATGCGGGGTGATGGCGCGCTTTGTGTATTTCCCAGCTCGTTGGAAGCGGTCAAATGTGCCCAGAAGATCCAACAGCAGGTAAATGCCGACGTGCCGCTGCGCATCGGCCTGCACCTGGGGGACATCGTGCAACGCGACGGGCACCTCTTCGGCGACGCGGTCAACGTAGCTTCGCGCATCGAGTCCATGGGGGTAGCCGGGGTGGTGCTGCTGTCCAGCAGCATCAGGCAGCAGATCAAGAACAAGTCGGAGTTTGAACTACGGTCGTTGGGGAAGTTTATCCTCAAAAATGTGGCCGAGCCGATGACCGTATATGCCCTCCAGGGCGAGGGCTTGACGGTGCCTGCTCCTAAATCCCTCACGCGCTCCAAGGCGTCTGCTCGGCCACGCATGCAGGGCATCCTGCTGGTCGCAGTCGGGCTGATACTGGCGGTAGGCGGATGGCTGGCGTTCGATTTCCTGAATGAAAAAGCTCCGGCAACCCTGCCCACCATCCTACAACAGGAACGGGTTGCCGTCCTGCCCTTTGTCAATCAAACCGGTCTCGCGGAACTGGACATGCTGGGCAATCTCATCTCTGACTGGCTGACCAAGGGGTTGCTCGAAGGGGAAGGTACCACGGTCCTAAACCCTGAAAATGTCCTGCCGTGGTTGCAAGTCAGCAGCTACGCCGAGCTATCGCAGCCCGAGCATCTACCCACGATCCGGGAGGCGACTGGGGTAGCAGTAGTGATTTTTGGCGATTACTACCAATTGGGAGACAGCCTCGTGATCCAAGCCCGTATCGTCGAAATCGAATCCCAAAACCTGATCAGTGCCATCAGAACCCGCACCACGCAGGAAAACGTGCTCGCGGGACTAGACGCCCTTACGCGTAAAGTGCTCAGTTTTTGGGCCGTGAAGGGGCAGGACCAGTTTGCTCAAAATCCGCCTGCTTACGATGCCTATCAGGCCTATGAGCAGGCGACGGCTGTTTACATCACCGACCCGGCTCAGGCTGAGCAACTGCTATGGCAGGCCTACCGGCGGGACAGCTCCTTTTTAGCGCCGCTGTTTGAGCTGGTGAATTTGTACGCGAAAGAAGGGCAGGATTCCGCCAAACACGCCATGGTCGACCTGATCGCCTCCCATCAATCGCGGTTCACGCGCTGGGAGAGCAACCGCTTTCGTCGGCTGCAGGCGACCTTGGCTGGCAAATGGCTGCTGGCCGGCCGAATGGCCGAGCAGCAATTCCAGCAGGATCCCAGCGACCTCGGCGCTTTTTCCTTTGCCACCACGCAATACAACCGAGCCAACGCCCCCCAGCTAGCTCTGGCCCTGCACCAGCAACTGGACCCCCGTTTTCGGCAGCCTCGCCAAAACCAGGAGCTGGACTGGAACTACGCCAGCCTGGCTTTCAGCCTGTATCAATTGGGGCGTTTTGAGGAAGTAGACTCCGCGGCCCAGGCTTACGACTTTCCCCTGATTCCCGACGCGCTGGCAGTGATACACCTCAAGGCCCTGGCTCAGCTAGGCCGTTGGAAGGATTTGGAGCGAAAACTGCAACAGTACCAGGAGCTGGGAGTCGTCAACACCTCCGGGCAGATAACCCCTGCGGGACAACTGCTGCCCCTGATCTGCGACGAACTGCTGTTGCTGGGGGAAACAGATCGTCTGCATGCGCTGGCTGATGAACTGAAGACCTGGACGCAAGGACATACCCAGAGCCCTGACTACCATCGCAGCCTAGGATTTGCACATTATTACCACGGAGAATATTTACAGGCTTTCCAGGCCTGGACAAAGGAGGTCTCCTTTTCTCCTTACCTGCCTGGCTGGCTGCAGATTACCCTGGAGATCTCCAAGATCAGCCGTCTGGCCATTTGCCAAGCGCACTTGGGGGACAGCGCAGCGGCCAGGAGCTACCTGGCCCAGTTGGAGGGCCTATCCAGTTCGCACGAAAGCTGGCCCGAAACCCAGCAGTATTACTTGGCTCAGGTATATGCCGCTTTGGGCGAAAAAGAACAGGCATTGCAGACCCTGGGGCACGCCATAGCCGGGGGATATCCCTTCTTTCAGCCCGCCGTTTACCGCAGTGATCCGTTCCTGCTGCCCTTGCGGGGGCTCCCGGAATTTGAGGCAATGGTGGAGCCCAAGGGGAAGTGAGAGAAAATAGTCCCTTTTCCAAGGCTGGCGCTTGGAAACCCTACGTATTCACTTCGCGCTACGGGCAAGAACCACTCACCCCACCACCGGACGCGGGATGGTCACCACCAATTGGTTGGCGTCCTTCTGGTTGTCAAACTGAATGTCGGGCACCAGCTCCACCGCGCGGGGAACACCCGAGCCGAGGCCGTTGTAGGGCAGCACCCGAAAGGCCCGGCTGGCCAGGGTGGGGTTGCGCTGGATGGCGGCGCCGGTTTTGATGTGTTCGACGGTGAGCGAATTGGGCAGGGTGCCGGGGCTGATCACCTCCAGACGATCATCGAAAAGCATGATCCGCAGGGGGGCAGAAATGAAGTAATCGCGGTGGATGAGGGCGTTTTGCACGATTTCTTCCAAGGCCGCGCGGGGGATTTCGAGCTTGCCTTCGGAGTTGAAGCCCTGCCCGGCTTGAATACGGCGCAGGTTGCGCAGCAAGAAGGCCATGGTGCCCTCGTACAGCTCGGGGATGCGCCCGTCGATATCCTGCCGATCGCGGTATTTGGTACCCGTGAGGCTGTTACCAAAATAGGAAACCGCTTTGACGTTGAACTGTGGGCGAAACTGCTGCGGGCGCTTGGCCAGCATGAGCAGGCCCGTGAGGTTGAGGGTGTCTTGGGTATAAAACTTGAGGTTACGGAGGAGCTGCTCGGTAGAGATGCCCAATTGATCCAGCGGCTGGTCGAATATGCGCTCAACGTAGGCTTCCAGGGTGGGATAATGCAGGTCGGCCAGGGTAGCGTGGGGAATGGGTTGCTCGTCGGCAGGAAAGACATCGACTACCTCGACAGTTTTTGTCTCTTGAGCAAGTGGAAGGCCTGCCAAGCGTTTGCCAACTCCATTTCTCACCCATACTGATCCATCTCCCACTGTGTAGGGAGGATGCTGCCCTTTTTCCACTTGTATGAACATTACTAAGCTTCCATCCACCCGGTGGTTACGCGTCAGCACGTTAACAGGGGGGCTGATCATCTCTTCGGTAGCTTTCCAAATCAGGTGGTTGATCCGTTCTACGTCGGCTTGGGTTAGTCCGTTCACCCTGCCGTCGTCTTCCAGGCCAATCAATATGAAGCCGCCTTCTGTATTGGCAAAGGCCGCGATTTCGCTGGCCAGTGAGGTCGCGCTGGAAATGTTTCGTTTGAATTCATGAAGGCTATCTTCCCCTTGCTGAAGAATCGTTTTCAGCGTCTGTAAATCGAGCGCTTGCGTGATCGCTCCATACCTTACCTCCCTTTTCTGGTAGCGATTGAAAAACGTAACAGCAGTGTAGCCATTGGTGTTGAACTCAGGGGCAGGAAGGTTCATTTCTCGCATACGTTCCAGCATGGTGCGTGTCCCTTCTGCCAGCGAACGTACGAAGCGTTGCTCATTCTCGTCCCGCATCAGGCGTGCCCATTCGACCAATTGCACGTTGCGGCGATATGGAGTCAGTCTTACCTCTCTTAGGGTAAATCGGGTCGGGACGAAGGAATCTTGCTGCAACCGGCCTGGACTACGCACCACAAAAGCATCCCGGTAGGCGCAGCAGACAATGGGTTGCTGACTGTGGTAATCCCGGTGAATCATGGCATTGACGATAGCCTCTTCCACTGCGCTAAGTGGATACTCTGGCTCCTCTTTGATCCCACTGCCTTGAGGGTCTCGATAGCTGTACCGCCGAAAATAGGGTGAATCGTTCACGAAACTGCGCACTTTTCGCAGCAGTTCTGGCAAGCATCCATCTACATCCCGGTCAAATACAGCGCAACCAGGGTTTTCTTGCTCAATGCTTTCACTCTCGTATTTGAGCAGCCGAACATAAGCAGACGGCAACTGATTACGTGGGTTATTGGCAAAAAATAGATAGCCCGCGTAGGTAAACTGCAACCTGCCAGCTTCTAGTCGCACTGCGCCGATATTCCGCAAAAACGCTTCCTGATTGTCCTGATAGTTGGCCTCTCGCTCTTGCAGGTACAGCCTCCGAAACTGATCGAACACGGCTTGATGGATCAGTTGGGGGTCGTAATCACAAACCGTTAAATGTTCGAAGCGTTGGCTTCGTTCTCGGAGCAGCCGCTCTCTGTCTTGCGGAGTGAGTCTGAGATTGTTGGCCGCTTCGCGCTTCCATCCTTTGGGCTCAGAACCTGCCGTTTCACAAATACCCGATGCTCCTTCAGGGGCATAAATGAGCAGTAGCTTTTGCCCCTGCCACCACCAGTCTCGACTACGCGCTTGATGATTGGTCAATTGCTCGTTGAGGTTCTGCACCAAACTATTGTAGGTCGCCTCATCCAGGTGATTCAATCCCACGATATTTCCCGCATCATCGATCCCGAGCGCAAGAAGCCCCCCTCTTGCATTGGTAAAAGCCGAAACCGTTTCTACGATGTTCTTCCTCGCTTCTTTTAACTGCTTCGTCGATTCGCTCCAAACCTCTTTTCGGTCAAAGTACTGTCCTTCGGGATTGTTTCCCGTCAGGTACACAATATGCTCCTCAGGATGCTCGAATAGCTCGCGGGGATCAACCATATCAGAAAGTAACCGCTTTTTGGGACAAGCTGCAACCGATTGTGGGCCGATTGAGGTACTCCCCCCAAAATCATCTGGCTCACCGGTGGCAATACCTCCAATTCTCGCCTAGAACATTTGCTGAGCCAGACCCTGCCAGATGCCCTGGGCTTGCTAGCCAAGGAGCCTCTGGTAGAAATCAGCGATTGAGGTCTCCATCCCTACTCACGCTTCACGCTACCGCAAAATCGGTATAGGGCCGCTGGTACGGCGCTTGAAAGCCCAGCACGATGTCCTCGTGGGGGACGCCGAGGTCGACGAGTTCGTTGGCGACGCCGTACTCGTCGCGCTGTACCCAGATTTTCTCGCCCTTGAGGTCGATATGGATCAAGCAGGCGTGGATGCGGCGGTAGCCGTCCCAACCGACGTACATGAGGGAGTAGTGGCCCTGCTCGTCGTCGAGGAGGAGCTACCCTGCTAAACTTCTGGCGTGAACCTTTTAGCACAAGGCAAAATCATCTATCTTTGAGAAAAGGCCTTAGCCATGATCATTCCGCTCAAAACCCGTTTTCTGGACTTGTCGGAAGAAGAGTTTTTTCTCTTCTGTCAAGATCTGTCAGACATTCACATCGAGCGCGAAGCAGATGGAACCATTGTCATTATGGAACTTACAGGCGGTGATACCGGCAATTTCAACGCAGACATAACTTCAGAGGTATCCCACTGGAGCCGCAAAACCAAGCTGGGCAAGACCTTTGACTCCAACACGGGCTTTACCCTTCCCAACAAAGCGGTCAAATCGCCCGATACGGCCTGGGTAGCCATCGAGCGGTGGCGGGCCTTGCCCAAAGAAGACCGCAAACGCTTTGCGCATATTTCCCCAGACTTCGTGATCGAGATTCGCTCGGAAAATGACACCATCGAGCGCCTCCATGCCAAGATGCAGGAATACCAAGCCAACGGGGTGCGCCTGGGCTGGCTCATCGATCCGCAGCAAGAGCAAGTCTGGATTTACCGCGCTGATGGCACCATCGCCAAGGTCGATTCCTTCGCCCAATCCCTCTCGGGGGAGGAGGTGCTGCCGGGCTTTACCCTGAATTTGGCGGAGTTGTGGGAGCCGGAGGGGTGAGACGGACCCCCTTTAGGTAAGGGGAGCTACCTCTTCACGCCGTCGCAAAATCGGTGTACGGCCGCTTATACGGCGCTTGAAAGCCCAGCACGATGTCCTCGTGGGGCACGCCGAGGTCGACCAGTTCGTTGGCGACGCCGTACTCGGTGCCGTCGCGCTGTACCCAGATTTTCTCGCCCTTGAGGTCGATATGGATCAGGCAGGCGTGGATGCGCCGGTAGCCGTCCCAGCCGACGTACATGAGGTAGTCGTGGCCCTGCTCGTCGTCGAGGAGGAGCTGGGTGTCGAATTCCTCCGGCACGCGGGGGTTGGGGTAGGGCGCGTGCTGGGTCATGATTTGGCGGATGAGGGCGCGGTAGTGGGGGCTTGGGGTAGGGGATCCATGTGGGGATGTGGGGTGGGCGAGGCATCTCTTACAATGGCAGGTTTTGCGGCTCTTGTTCAAGCTGTTCCTTCAAAAATTGAGAGGGCTCTTGTAAAATCTTTCCCCAAGGAACGGACTTAACCCGCGGATAGCTGAGGTATAGATCTCGTTTTGCCCGGGTAACCGCTACGTAGAGATTATTGGCTTCTTCGCGTAGATTCCCCGAGCGCACCGCCCGATAATCAGGAAAGGTGCCCTGACCCAAGCCGATGAGAAATACCACGTGAAATTCCAAGCCTTTTACCGTGTGGACTGTGGCTAGGGTCAACCCTTTTTCTTCCTTTCGCTGTGCGCCGCCCACAGCCAGAAAACGCCGAAAGTCTGCCATGCTTTTACCATTGGCACTGACGGAGCGAACGTATTGCTTCCAAAAATGGCCCCATTCCTCAACATCCTGTAGGGCCAGAGCCTTCTCATCTTCATCGGGCAAAGCTTGAAAAGTGGTTTGCAACTGTTCGATGACCTGAGGAAAATGGTTCAGGTTGTGAGATAGCTTCTGCCACGCTAGCAGCAAGGCTTCGGTGGCGTCAATGGGCAGCCACTCAGGTGTCGCCTGATGAAGCAAGTTGGCTAAACCTTCAGGGGCCTGGATGGAGGCATCCTGACCATTCAGTGGCAGGGAAAGCAGTTGCTTGAACTTCCGCTGATAAACTTGGCCGTGCCCATTTTCTAGCAGCCTGCATCCCAGGTCGAATACCTTCATCACATTGGAGGCAGGTTCAAGGCTGTCGGCCCCCCGCTTGAGAAAATATTGATGCTGGAAGGTAGGATCATCGTCCAGCCGCTCTTGCAGGTGCTGAAACACATACCGGTTGCGCCCCAGAATGGCCACTTTGTCCAACGTAAGCGCGCCTTCATAGGCTTCTGCCTCAGTCCCGATGATTGCGCGGAGTTGCTGCACCACCCAATCGGCTTCCTCCTGTTCATCTGCGAAGCTTTGAAAAACGACCTTGCCTGGAAAGTAGCTCTGAGTCTGATGCTGCCCGTTGCCGCTCAATTGGTTCGCCAGGCGAATCACCTCAGCTGAGCAACGGTAATTGAACCTGATTTTCCGCTGCTGCTCCTCTGTAAGCCCAAAGTCTTGCACGAAATCCTTTTCCATGAAGCTGCTGCTAGCCCCCGCATAGCCATGAATGGCCTGTTTGGGGTCGCCCACCATCATCACGTTGCGGAGCTGATCGCCACATAGGGCTTTGAGTAATTCGTACTGGGCAAAGCTGAGGTCTTGCGCCTCGTCCAACAAGACATGGTGATAAAGTTGACGATAGAGTTTGGCCACCCGCAGGTGCTCGGTCAAGATGCGCCAGGCCAGCAGCAGAATGTCATCGTAGTCGATGAGGTTTTGATTGCGGAGGTAGGCGTTGTAAGTCTTGTACAGGGTAACTTGTGCTTCAGTCCAACCTGGGTATTCGACTGTGTCCTCATCCAACCAAATTAGCTTACTCTTTTTTTTACTAATGAAGTTGAGGCAGTCCTGGAGCAATTTTTTCTGCTTTTTCTCATCGACTCGAAAGTGCTCCAATACTTCGGGAATAGCCTGGGCTGCACTCATTAGTACTGCTTTCCGGTCTGTCTCCCGCTCGATGATGTGGGGCATCTCATCGTAGCCTAGCTCCTGCTTGCGGGCATGGAGTAAGTCTAGGGCGAAGGCATGCAGCGTGCCGATGAACAGACGCTGTTTGCTGCCCGGCGCATCCTGTAGGCGCGCCTGCATCTCCTCGGCGGCTTTGTTGGTAAAGGTGACGCACAAAATGCGAAACCTGGCCTTAGGCGAATCTTCCAACAACCGCCGCACCGATTCGGTCAGCACCCGGGTTTTGCCACTCCCCGCCGAGGCCCGCACTAGCATGGGACCACCTTCGCGGGTCCATTGGTCCACGATGTGCGTTTGTTCGTCAGATAGGAATTGGGTAGGCATAGTCAGGTTACGAAATTCGGGCGTCGATGGCCTTGAAAAGGGCTTTAATTTTGGCAGGGAGGCGCTTGGTGGGGTCGGGATGTTGGGTGATGGCGGTGGCCCAGAAGGGCGCGATTTTGGCCTTTAGGCTGTCAATTTGGACCTCTAAATCTGTAAGGGGTAGTGCTCTAAGGTCGGTTAGCTCTTGCTTTCTGGTTTCTTCTTTTGCTTGTCGGTGCCTTTCGTTTTGATAGATGGGTTCATGGAAGGCATGGATCGCATCTTCGAATTGCTATCTATATCCCTGGCTGAGGAGGTACTTCTCGATGGACTCACCAAGGCAGAAGAACCGACCACTGGCATCCGTCTCCACATCATCAATCCCCACCACTCGCCCTGCCGCTTGGACTTTGCTTTGCACTGTGGCATTGTCGTAATCTGAGAAAATGATCCAGGGCAATCGAAGGGCTTCCAGTAGTTGTAAATATAGTTTAAAATCGCCCCCACCGCAATGGATTATGGATACGCCTTTTTCGAAGGCTTCACAGTCCCAATGACACTTGGCAAAAATGGGTAGCGCCCGCTCCTCGGTTTGTCCTTCAAATAACACTACCAGGCGGGCAAACAACACCTCCCCACGGTGGCGGACAATGTCTTCTTCCAGCCTTTTCCTGGCACCATGATCTAATGTACCCACCAACCCACTCAAATCCCGCACCTTGGTTTCGTCCCCCTCTTTGTAAAATACCCGCAACTCCTCCAAGCTACCCATCGGCGCGATGTAGGGCGAATGGGTGCTGATGATTTTTTGCCCCACCACGTCTCGGAGTTGTGCATAGACCTGCCGCTGGGCATTGGGGTGCAAATGGGCCTCTGGTTCTTCCAGAGCCAGGAGCGGATGCAGGACATCCTGATCAGCCTGGGCTTTTTGCCACATCCAGTTGACGAAGGCTTTGTAGCCGAGCAGAGAGGCCCAACTACGCGTGCCCATGCCGTGGTATTCAAGGCTGAAGGTATCAGAGCCTCCGTCCTGAAAGTTGACTTTGAGCCCCTTGTGCAGATCGCGCAGCTTTTTGGGGAACGGGGTGATCTCCACGCCCTGGCCGCGATGGCTGGTGTTTACAGTGCGATTCAACTCTTCCAGCGTGGTTTTGAGGTGCGCGAGCACGGGACTGTCTTCCACGGCTTGTTGGTTCAACTCATCGAGGGCGGTTTCCAGGGTCCGTTTCTGATCAGCGTCATATTCGATTTGCGAAGCCAGGCGTCCAAAATAAGACTGCGCATAGCGTAGGTCGGCTTCCAGGTCACGCTGGGCGTCGATGAAAAACAGCGGGAGCTTGCTCAGGTCGGCGGTAACGTCCTGGCTCTCATCTGCATTTCCCGCTTCCCAGTCCG
>CAYVAP010000101.1:1476-10424 GCA_964449365.1 uncultured Bacteroidia bacterium | reverse complement strand
TGTACCTGACCACCTTATACCCTTATTCCTTTATACCCCTGACCGTTCATATAGGCGAGGCTATGGCCGACTCATTTCTGCGGGAAATGCCCCCAGATCCAGTCCCCAAAGCAGGGGTAGCAGCACAAAGGTGTAGAGAGCGATGAGGAAGATCGAGAGCAGATTGAGGCGGAAACCCAGGCGGATCATGTCGCTCATGGTTACCAGCTCGGAGCTGAATACCACCGCGTTGGGCGGGGTAGCCACAGGCAGCATGAAGGCACAAGAGGCAGCCAGGATGGCTGGCACCATCAGGCCAAAGGGATGAATATCCAAGCTACTGGCCAGGGCGGCGATGATGGGCAGGATCATGCTGGCGGTGGCTACGTTGGAGGTGATTTCGGTAAGGAAATTGACCAGCGCAGTGATGATCAGCATGAGCAGGATCAGAGGTAGGGCTTCGAGGTACGTGAGCTGCTGACCGATCCACTCGGCCAGGCCCGAGTCACGAAACGCTCCCGCCAGGGCCAGCCCAGCCCCAAACAGCAGCAGCACCCCCCAAGGTAATTTGACCGCCTGGGTCCAGTCGATCAGGCGACGACCCGGTTGGCTGGGAGCTGGCAGCACGAAGAGAAACATGGCCCCCAAAATGGCGATGATGGTATCGTCGAGTTGAGGAAACAGGCGATTGAGCAGGTAGCTGCGCGTGACCCAGGCCACCGCCGTGAAAATGAACACCGCCAGCACCCATTTTTCCTCCGGCGACATAGGGCCTAGTTGGCGCAGCTCCCGGTAGACTGTCTCTCGCCCCTTAGGAATGGCCTCAGAGCTGAGGTTGAAACCGACTCGCACCAGCAGCCACCACCCCAGCATCATCAGGCCCGCTGCGAAGGGAAAGCCAAAGAGCATCCAGCGAGCAAAACTCACCTCTACCCCCAGTAGGTTTTCGACCACGGAGGCAAAGACCAGGTTGGGAGGGGTACCGATCAGAGTGGCCATGCCCCCGATCGAAGCCGAATAGGCAATGGCCAGCATCAGCGCCTTGGCCATGCGAGAAAAATTCAGGCCCTCTTCCTGGGTCGACTGTTGGATTTGTCGCACCACGGCTAAGCCGATGGGCATCATCATCAGGGCCGTAGCCGTGTTGGAGATCCACATCGACAAAAAACCCGTGGCCAGCATGAAGCCCAGCACGAGGCGCGGGGCACCGGTACCCACCAGCCAGATGACACGTAGGGCGATGCGCCGATGTAGCTCCCAGCGCTCGATGGCCAGGGCGATCACAAAGCCCCCCAAAAACAAAAAGATTAGCCGATGGCCGTAGGCGTTGGTGATGGTTTCCAGGTCGGCCCCGCCGGTAAGCGAAAACAGCAAAATGGGTAGCAAAGAAGTTGCCTCGATGGGGATGGCCTCGGTGATCCACCAGGTCGCGATCCAGAGGGTACATGCCAGCACAGCCCCGCCTGGCTCCGAAAGCCCGGGTAGCTCTACAAAAAACCAAAAGATGATAAACAACAAAGGCCCCAAGATCAGGCCCAGGCGCTGGCGCAGCGAGAAGGTAGGAGGGGGGGGTTGATTCATGGCACGTAGAAGATCACAAAGCAGCTCGGTAAATCAAATTGCACATTTTATCTAAGAATGTGGCTTATTTCCTTTGATAGGGGCATGCTACCCCACGAGAGGATAGGATTGATCCTGATTACCAACCAGCGAGTCATTTTCCCTATCTTTGTCCAGCAAAGCCCATGGAGGCTGCGCGTCTACCATCTGTGGCGCGACCGACTATTTACGCATCTCGAACGAACTGCTATGCTCTTTCCTGGCCACCGACTTGCCTTCAGCATCGACGACCTCTACAGCGGACTCGCCCGTGTCAATGGACTGCTGAGCCTCACCCGCGACGACCTTGTGTTGGAATTTCAAACCCAAGACAACCTCGTGGGGGTATTCAAGGGCCGTGCGGGCAGCACTCGCATTCCCATCCGCGACATTTACGAGGCAGAGGTCAAGAGCAGTTGGCTCAATCGCTTTCTGATCATTCGCCCCAAAACCCTCAGCGCCATCGCCGAGATCCCTGGCGCCGATGAGAGCGAATTGAAGGTCAAATTCAAAAAGCGCGACCTAAACAGCGCCAAAGAGATCGCCTCGTACCTCAACCTGCGTATTTCAGAGATCAGACTCGAAGAAATGGAGTAAATTGCCCTTTGGATCCAACTTTCACGTTGGTTGCAAGGTTGGGATCAAAAGACCAAAATCATTGCTTCGCTTCGGCGAAATTTGGCTATTTTGATTTTATGACCCAAAAAGAACCCGTAGAAGATTTCCTGGCCGCCGCTTCTCCTGAGGAGCTGCCCATCGTTGACGTGCGTTCGCCGGGCGAATTTTCGCATGGCCATATCCCCGGCGCAGTCAGTCTACCCCTTTTCGACGATGCTGAGCGAGCCGAAATTGGCACCCTCTACAAGCAAGCTAGCCGAGAGGCGGCGATCGAGCGTGGGTTGGCCATCGTGGGTCCCAAAATGGCGGGCTTCGTGCAGCAGGCCAAGGCCCTCACGCCAGGGCGCCACTTACGGATACACTGTTGGCGGGGTGGGATGCGCAGCGAGAGCATGGCCTGGCTGATGCAGACGGCAGGCTTTATGGTCAGCACCCTCGAAGGGGGCTACCAAGCTTACCGCCGCCATGTGCTGGCGCAGTTGGGGCGACCATTTCAACTGCTCATCCTGGGAGGAAAAACCGGTAGCGGAAAAACCGATATTTTGAAGGCCTTGGCTAGCCAGGGAGAACAAGTGATCGACCTCGAAGGGCTGGCCCATCACAAAGGCTCAGCCTTCGGAGCCCTGGGGCAAGCCCCCCAGCCTAGCAGTGAGATGTTTGACAATCAGCTATTTGAGGCTCTCTCTTGTCTCAATGCCAGTCAGCGCATCTGGGTAGAAGATGAAAGCCACAACATCGGAAAAGTGCATATTGCAGAGCCATTTTGGCAGCAAATGACGAGCGCGCCAGTCATCGCCATCGAGGTGCCCCAAGAGGCCCGGATCGATCGCCTGGTGCGCGAATACGCCGATGCGCCCGACGAGGAGCTGGCCGAAAGCCTGCAACGCATCAAAAAGCGCCTAGGGGGACAGCGCCTCCAGGCAGCCCTAGAGGCCCTGACCCGCCAAGACTACCACGCCGTGGCTGCTATGGCGCTTCAGTACTACGATAGCGCCTATCAGCACGGTCTCGAACAAAAATCCCAAGCACAAGTTCACTACCTTCCGCTTAGTGAAGATAAGCCTGAGCAAACTGCCCTGGCGCTGATCGAGTATGCAAACCACCACCTGATCAAGGTATGACCAAAACAGAATCCATCCGCCTTACCCAGTACAGCCACGGGGCAGGCTGCGGATGTAAAATCTCCCCCCAAGTGCTGGATACCATCCTGCAATCCAGCCAGAAAACGCTCCCCAACGCCAACCTGATGGTAGGCAACGACACCCGCGACGATGCCGCAGTCTACGATTTGGGAGATGGTACGGCGGTGATCAGCACCACTGATTTTTTCATGCCCATCGTGGATGACGCCTTCGATTTTGGCCGGATTGCTTCGGTCAATGCTATCAGCGACGTCTACGCCATGGGTGGTACCCCCATGATGGCCATCGCTATTCTGGGCTGGCCCATCGACAAGCTACCCGCAGAGGTGGCCCGCGAGGTGCTCGAAGGGGCACGCTCGGCTTGCAAAGAAGCAGGCATCCCCCTGGCGGGCGGGCACAGCATCGACAGTCCCGAGCCGATCTTTGGCTTAGCAGTAACCGGGCGAGTCAACGTGGCCAACATTCGCCGCAACGGCGGGGCTACACCCGGTTGTAAGCTCTTTTTGACCAAGCCGCTGGGAGTCGGGGTGCTATCTACCGCACAAAAAAAGGGCATCCTGGCCCAAGAGCACAGCCACATCGCCCGCGACTCCATGGTAGCCCTCAATCGGGTGGGAGAAATATTTGGCAAATATGCCTACGTCAAGGCCATGACCGACGTCACTGGCTTTGGCCTGCTAGGGCACCTTATCGAGATGGCCGAGGGCAGCAAACTCAGCGCTGAGGTCTTTGTCAACCGAGTGCCTCGCTTTGAGGTAGTGGATCACTACATCGAGCAGGGGGCCTTGCCCGGCGGCACAGGTCGCAACTTTGCCAGCTATGGGCACAAAGTCAGCCCCTTGACAGCGTATCAAAAAGCCCTGCTTTGCGATCCGCAAACCAGCGGAGGGCTACTGGTGGCAGTGGTCCCTGAGTACGAAAAAGAATTCATGCAAATGGCGCGGGGTCTAGGCATGGTATTGACCAGCATCGGCCACCTTATCGAGCGCGACGAAGTGGTGGTGAAGGTAACCGGGTAAGCCGGTTTCCCTAATTTCCCACTTCGGAGATGAACTTGATGCGTACCAGGCGAATATCGTCCATGGCCACGTTGATGCCCAATTCTTTTTCGGCTACGGCCAAGTCGTCGGTTTCCGACTGCATGAAATAATCGTAAATCTCATCGATGCGATCCTCATCCATCACCTCGTCGATGTAGTAGTCGATGTTGAGCTTGGTGCCTGAGTAGACGATTTGCTCTACGTTGTCGAGCAATTCGCTATAATTCATGCCCTTGATCGAGGCGATCTGATCGAGGGGCGTTCGACGGTCGATATGCTGGATCACGAAGAGCTTGTTCATAGACTTGCGAGCGGCAGATTTGACCACCACGTCGGCAATGCGCTCGATGCCGTGGCTCTCGACGTACTCGGTGATGAGTTTGATAAAAGGAGCCGCAAATTTTTGGGCTTTGCCCCTGCCTACCCCGGTGATGTTTTGAAATTCCGCCATGGAATTGGGGTACTTGGTGGCCATGTCTTCCAGCGAAGTATCCTGAAAGATCACGTAGGGTGGAATGCCTTGCTCCTTGGCCATCTTACGCCGCAGTTTTCGCAGTTGGTCGAAGAGATCGGTGTCGTAGGTCTTGAATTCCTCGACCGGATTGGTGTTTTTCTTGGCTTGATCCAAGTCCTGATATTTGATCAGTTCGAGGGCGTAGGGCTCTTTGAGAAAGGCCTCACCTTTGTCAGTGAGGCGAATGACGCCGTACTCATTGATGTCTTTGGTCAGGTAGTCATGAATGATCAACTGGCTGAAGATTGACTTCCACTCGCGATCGTCGTACTGAGCACCTCGCCCAAAGATGGGCAGTTTTTCGTGCTCGTAAAGCTGAATCTGCTGGTTTTGGTTGCCTCGCAGCAGAGAGATGATGTGAGTGAGGCTAAATTTTTCGCCCACCTGCTTCACCGCTGCAAGGGCCTGTTTGGCTTCTTTTTGCGCGCTAAAGCGCTCTTTGGGGTATCGACAGTTGTCGCACATGCTGTTGCAGCGGCTCGCCTCAAAGGTCTCCCCAAAGTAGTGGAGCATCATTTTGCGCCGACAAGAGCCCGACTCCGAGAAAGCGGCCATTTCGTAGAGCAGCAGCTTGCCTGATTCACGCTCGCTTACTGGCTTGTCCTTCATGAACTTTTCCAGCTTCACGATATCGTTGAAGTCATAAAAAAGCAGGCAGTTGCCCTCCAGACCATCGCGCCCTGCGCGGCCCGTCTCTTGGTAGTAGCTCTCGATGCTCTTGGGCACATCAAAGTGAATCACAAAGCGCACGTCGGGCTTGTCGATACCCATGCCAAAGGCAATGGTCGCCACCACCACCTGAATATCCTCGTTGAGAAACATATCCTGATGGCGCGAGCGGGTATGCGAGTCCAGGCCGGCGTGGTAGGGCACCGCTTTGATGCCGTTGACGTTGAGCACCTCGGCGATTTCTTCGACTCGCCGACGGCTTAGGCAATAGACGATGCCCGATTTATCGACGTTTTGCTTGATAAACTTGATCACCTCGGTGGTCGCATGAGGCACCGAGACTTTAGGGCGAATTTCGTAGTAGAGGTTGGTGCGGTTAAAGCTGGTGAGGAAAACATTGGCCCCTTCGATGTGGAGGTTGTTGATGATGTCAATCCGCACCTTAGGGGTAGCCGTCGCGGTGAGAGCCACAACAGGTACATCGCCCAATTGAGCCACCATTTCGCGAATGCGGCGGTATTCGGGGCGAAAATCGTGCCCCCACTCCGAAATACAGTGAGCCTCATCTACCGCCATGAAGCTGACGTGGGCCTGCTTGAGAAAATCGATAAACTCTTCCTTGACCAGCGACTCGGGGGCCACGTAAAGCAGCTTGAGCTTACGGCTCAGCACTTTCTGCTTCACCGCTTCGTAATCGCCCCGATTCATGCTACTGTTGAGAAACCCCGCTTCGATCCCGAAGGCTTGTAGTTGGTCTACCTGATTTTTCATCAGGGCAATGAGCGGAGAGATCACCAGCGCAGTGCCGGACATCATCACCGCAGGCAACTGATAGCAGAGCGACTTGCCAGCCCCCGTAGGCATGATCACGAAGGTGTTTTTGCGCGCCATCACACTTTGAATCACCTCTTCTTGTTTACCTCGAAAGGTATCATAGCCAAAGTATTTCTTGAGCGCGAGCGTCAATTCTGACGCAGGAGTAACGGTTGGTTGGTTCACCGGGATATCTTTTATCGTGTGTGCCAAAATTGAAGGTATCCGATTTCGATTATTCGTGGGTATCGCCTATGTAACCAAAATGATAAGATCAACCTGAGCTGATCTTGGTTATATTTCGCGGGAACGGGTATCATCCGCATTTTTGAGCATGAAGGCCACCTCTTTACGGATATTACCTGGCCGACGTTGCCTGAGGTGATTAGGATATAGATAATGGCTTCCCACAGCGCATCGGAAATCTTGATAGAATTACGGAAAATTAAGGACTAATTACAAGCGACATGTCTCATTTGATTTGTCAGCAAACGGGGCTATCTTATCCCGATGATGCTGCCCGTTGGTGCAGTGATCAAGGGGGGCTACTAGATCTCACCCATGGCCGCCGTTTGGAGGTCGCCTCACTGAAAACTGCCCCCCAAACGCTGTGGCGCTATCGGAGCGCCATGGCCCTCTCGCCCGAGGCCCCAATCATCAGCTTTGGGGAAGGCTTGACTCCCCTTCGCCCCATTCTGCTCGACGGGCGTCAGATTCCCTGCAAACTCGACCATCTTTTTCCCTCGGGATCCTACAAAGATCGCGGAGCAGCGGTGTTGCTGAGCTACGCACGTGCTCTGGGCGTACGGGAGGTCGTACAAGATTCATCTGGCAACGCCGGCGCAGCGGTGGCGCACTATGCCGCCCTAGCCGAACTGGGCTGCCGCCTCTTTGTGCCCGCCGACACCTCCCCCGCCAAATTGGTACAGATGCGGGCCTGTGGCGCTACGGTCGAGCTGGTACCCGGCGACCGCGAAGCCTCGGCGCAGGCCGCTATGCAGGCCGCCGAAACGCATTTTTACGCCAGCCACGTTTGGCAGCCTATGTTTTTCGAAGGGACCAAAACCTGGGCCTACGAAGTATGCGAGCAGCGAGACTGGCAGGCCCCCGATACGGTGGTGCTACCGGCTGGCAATGGCACCCTGCTCCTGGGCGCTTACCTGGGCTTCCATGAGATGCATCAGGTCGGCCTGATCGATCGCCTCCCCAAACTGATCGGGGTGCAGGCCGCTTCCTGCGCACCCCTCTATGCCGCTCAGGAAGCAGGGCGCTCAGAGCCGAGCCTCATTGAAGCCCAGGCCACCAGTGCCGAAGGCATCGCCATCGCAGTGCCTCGGCGGGGAGCCCAGATGATGCGCTACGTGTCAGCCACGCAAGGGCGATTTTTGGCCGTAGAAGAAGCCGAGATCGTCGAGGCCCTCGCCCTCATGGCGCAGCAGGGCTACTTTATCGAGCCGACCTCGGCGGCGGTCATCGCGGGGGTGCGACAGTACCTGCGCTGCCACGCAGCACCCGACGAAGACATCGTGTCGGTGATCACCGGGCACGGCTTGAAGGCCGCAGATAAGATTGGTAAGCTGCTTGGCTATGGGGAAGGGACATAAGGGATTCGGCACGGAGTGCCTCACCAGCGAATTCGGCACGGAGTGCCCTAGCGAATTCGGTACAGAGTGCCTCCCAGCGAGGAATAGGGCCCCTCAATCATAGTCATCTAAGGTCGCCGCTGGCTGATACTTCACCCCATCGAGCACTTCCAGCGAGTTGAGGGTGGCTGCCACGGTGCCCAGGCCCGGAGCTAGCACCAGCCCCACTATCGGGATCAACAGAAACAGCATGAAAGCCGTGCCATTGCCCATCACCAGCCAGCGGTAGCTGCTGACGAAGTTGACGGTATCGCCCACGGTGTAGCGCTTGCGCTCCAGGGTAAAGTCGACGTTGCCAAAGCCCAGGTAGTAGCTCTGAATCAAAATGATCAGCCCTGAGGAAAGCACTTGACCCACCACCGGAATGAAGAGCCCTGCGATCGTCACCAGCAAGATGTAGAATATCTCGCGGAAGAGGTTGCGCACGGCAATGGCCAGCCCGCGTCCGATGTCCTTGATGATTTGCCCGATAGATACTGAGGGGGGCTCTTGGCCAGTGATGCGCGCCTCCACTAGCTCTGAGAGAATGCCCATGAAAGGCGCTACCAACACTAGGATGATGTACTTCAAACTCAGCAGTACCAAGACCACCGCCAGCATGATGGAAATAATGGTCATGACCAATTCAAACGTTTCTTCGCCAAAGTCGAATGGCCATTGCTCGCCCAGCCAGCGGCTGAGGTCACCAACAAAATAGGCAGCCACGGCGATCGCAGCCCCGCCGAGAATCAAACTCACCAAACCCGGCAAAATAACCCAGCGCCAGAGGCGGTATCGGTTGAGAACGGCGATGGCTTGGCTGTACGTACTGATTCCTTTGAGATATTGTCCTAGCATGCGGAGGGGATTGAAGAGGGTTTGGGCAATATGCACCCCGTAGGTTTATTTGCTTACTACGGGAAATATCAGCAGGAAGATTTGCTTTCAGAAA
>CAYVAP010000101.1:0-1466 GCA_964449365.1 uncultured Bacteroidia bacterium | reverse complement strand
TCCATTACTCGTACCCGAAGAGCGCGTTGGCCAAGAGTAGCTTTCCCCCCTGCCAAAAGGCTCGAAAGCAAGGGCTATCCACCAAATAGACCACCTCGCCCTGCCCTAGGGGTTCGATCCCGATGGCGAGCGAGCGGTCGATCTCGGCCTGGGCCTGCTGGCCAGCAAACCCACTCAGGGGTTTTCCCTGCGGATAGACCCCGACGTTCCAGCCATTGCCTTGCAGATAGGGATAAGCCGCATGGCGATGTTTGAGGGCATAATAGCTTTCTCCCAGACCATAAGCCAGGGGATGGGTAGGGTCCAATTTGACCGCAAACACGCTTCCAGGCACACTTCGGCTCGCTTCCTCGCGCCCCTGCTGCCCGTAGATGGCCAGCCATGCCTCCGACTTGGGGTCGGATTTGCTGCCCGGGCGAGTCATCTGAGAAGAGCGCACCGCCTCCCCCAAGGCCGTGCTGCTGTTGGTAAACAGGTCGATGGCTCCTTCCAGAGCCACCACGCGCCCGCCTTGCCGCACAAACTCGAAGATGGCGCTTTCTTGGCGGTGGTAGCTTCCATCTGGCAAGATCAGCACGTCATAGTCGTTTAGTACGCCAGGGGATAGGTCTGCGGCTGGCAGCATGTGAAAGGGATATTGCATCTCGCGCTCCAGACAAAACCAGATTTCCCCCAGCCGATTGGCGTTGACATCTTCGCCCCACAGCATGGCCACCCTAGGAGCAGGCAGGATCGTAAATGCCCCCGAGCCAAGGTCTGCCCCCTGCTCGGCCCAGCCGCTTTGGGCGGCAAAGAGGCTCACCTGATGCGCATGGGCCAGCCGTACCGCCTCCGCATCGAGATCCAGGCCCCGGTTGTCGGCTCGGGTGACCACCAGTGCGCCCGGCGCAAAGCGCTGCCCCCGCAGCACCCATTCTCCCTGGCTGCGCCGCAGCGTGAAGCCGGCCTGCATCATATCGGCCATCCAGCGCACTGCGCGCAGATCTTCCCAGGCCACCACGTATGCATAGGCGGGTTGCTCGGGTATTTGCTGCTCGAGGGCAGGGGCGGCCTGGGCCGCTTGCGTCGCGATCGGGGTGCTAACCGCAGCGGCTTCGAGGCCATAGGCATAAGGCAGGGCCCAAGCGGTGAGGTCATACGTGAGCGAATCTTCGAGTTGGGCTGCGGGGTCGAATAGCACCCGCACCAGATGTCCCTGAGGCTGGGCCGTAGAGATCACCCAATCGCCGCTACGCACCTCGATGCTAGTGCGCCCGGGCCGATCGTAGCGCCGTCCCGCTACCCGCTGCGAGCGGGCCGCCTGGGCATAGCGAATCTGCTGACGATCGAGCAACTGCCAGAGCTGGGCCAGGTTTTCGGTGGCATTCTCACGGCTGATCACGTAGGCGGCATAATCTGCCCCTTTACCCTCTCGGGCATCGGCAAAGTATTGGTCATATCCCTCGAGCAGGCGCTGCAGCGCTTGA